>NZ_CFIDRX010000039.1:0-28006 GCF_984433645.1 Marisediminitalea sp. | reverse complement strand
CGATTTCAGCCGTAGACTGATCGATCAACTTGTGATCAAACGCTTTCAAACGAATACGAATTCTTTGATTTGGCATCGATTAAGCTCCAATCGAAAGAACAAAAAAATCATCTCCTCACTCCCCTTTCGTACGGGATGAAAAGATGTGCGTATAAACCAGTGATTCCCAATTGGAACCTTGTTCTTTGTTTCTGACACGCCCGCTTCGTCTTGCGACGTTGCTTTGGCACCCACCCTAAAAGCAGTGTGGCTGCGGCCGAAACCATGCCCAAATTGTGTTGAACACAGGGCAAGTGGGCGCGAATTATACAGAGATATCGCTTTATTGCAACTGTAGATTATTAATAAATGATTAAATTTTGAATAGCGTTACCTCAACAGCGGACAGATAAGGCTTGCTGACAAATTGATACGTTAAATTCCGCCTCCTTTATACGTAGAGGCAGCTTTGTCCGTTTTGATTAATATAATGGTGCAAATTACTGCAAACTGAATAATACAAGTGCACCGGTTCGTTCTGACACCGCAGCTACTCTTGTTTCGGACAAGTACAAAACAGAGGCATCCAGACGGGCATTTCCATCAACGTCTTGCGCGCCTACAGTTGCGAATGCCTCGCCAGAAGCAACATCAAACCCTATAAGTTGTAATCTCACAGACTCATCTATTGAATCTTCTTTTGCAAAGAATATTTGGGTATTGTCATTATTCATACCTACAGCACTAGCAAGACCAGGTATGTTAAATCTGTATTCACCGGTAAAACTTTCGAGGTCAATTACAGCGCCGAAGGATGTGTAAACAGTGTTTCCTGCAACTATCGCCTCTGAACTACCAATGCGGACAGTACTATCATCGGCGGATTGTATATCGCCCATTTCTTCAGTCAGCACAATATACAAATCCATGTAATACTTAATCGTTCGATACTGTGTATAGTTGTTGAATATCTGAAGATTACCATCAGGTCTGAATAAAACCGTACTGACGTCAAAATCAAAAACTGTTGCCTTATTTGAGGCGCCTTGTTGGTAAATATGAAGGTTAGCTTGCTCCCAGGGCATTTGTACTGCGACAACAAAAGCATCTTCAACTTCAGAAGAGACATCTGAATCTATTATTTCGCCGCTGGATAACTCTGTTTGATCAGGGCTTATTTCTGCTTTTAAGACAAACCGATCATCAACTGTATAGTCTTCGAGGTCGACTTGTTTAACCTGCAACCCCTCCATGAACATGATAAACGCGGAATCATTGTCTGCTGATAATGCTATTTTGGTAGGTTCACTTCCAATATACACGGACTCAATGACTTCAAATGTGTCGGGATTTATCACTTTTAACGCATTACCCATACTGCCTGCGCGATTGTTCACAATGCCATATATCAGCTTTCGCTCACTATCATAAACAGCGTCTGTAACACCACAGAGCATTACTGCCAGATATTGCTCGCTTTCATCATCCGTTGAACATAAACCGGCAGGCTCAATGTTTAACGCTTCGAGCGGTATAGCGATACTCCACAGATTTGTTGAGACGATTAAGTCAGACTGTGTCGTTGCCATACCGATAACGTCATCGAAATTACCATCCAAATCCAGTGCAAATTCCGATATAGGGTTAAACGTCAGCGAGTCGTAAACAACAATTCTGTCGTCTTCAGCAATGAATATTTTATTTGAATCGGTGTCAACTAGTCGGGCATTGTAATAGACCTCGTAGCCATATTCATCCTTGTGCCGATACTCTCCCATGGTGTAAAGCTCGTTAAGATCGTATTTGAATCTTGCCCCATACAATTGATTGTCTATGACTTTATAATCACGTCCACTCCAATTAGCATCAAGTGGTATCAAATTTTCAAAACCATTCGCTCCGAGCGATAACTGCATAACATTTGCACCGTTTACCCAGCTTGATGCGCTGGATAAATAGATTTTACTATCATTGTCGGCGAACACTAATTGTGCATCCAGCACGAGGAAAGACGGCAAACCATAATCAGATGCCATGTCATTGAAAGTAGTGGGAAGTTGACTGCCATTATCAACCAGAATGATATCCAGACAGTCATAACCTTCTTTGCGCATTTTGATAGCGTACAAACCCGTATTTTTGCTCGCAGGGTAAATCTTGCAAATGGAGGCAGGTAACTCATCAATATTGTAACTATGTTGATGAGTATAATTTACCGTAATGCTAAAAGCCTCTGCGTGCGTGTCCATTGAAAAGCAACTAAGAACATCACCATCTACCAGAGCCAGGCAATATTGTGTGCGGTCTTCACTTATCGACAGATCTCCAATGTCGAGGTCAGCGAAATCTCTTAAAAGGCTCACTTCTTTTGTTTGAACATCAATAGAAATCAGAGAATTTGGGTAATCAGGATCTGTTTCTGTGGTAAACAAGAAAATGTTGCCATCGCCAGCGTCCTGAAACACAGCCCGACTTCCTACCGACAATCGCCCGAGTCCCACTGGCACAAATGCCTGACTGGATCGTTTCAATCTTTTGTAGTTTCGTACGAAGTAATCTTCAAAAATGACACCCCATGATACCTTTCCATAGTCACTATATTCTCCATTTCCGTTTTCATCGATAGCGACAAGTTCATTTAGTATTCGCGCAGAACTACTATCACCATTACAAACAATTAGGCCGGCCTGGGCATTTTGATATTGAAAAGGAATACTCTCATCGGCAATACAACGGTACGTTCCTCCCATTACCTCGCTGTCTATAGATACGTCGAATAAAACGTTTATCACCTCGTCAGAATTGGTGACTTTTGACATAGAAAAGTCCGTTATGCGCTCAACCACACCGTCCAGTTCAACCTCAAAAAAATCATTGTCATTCGTGCTGATACTGACCGTATCGGCATCATTTATTTCAACGGATATAGTAAATTGAGCGTCAATCGTTAGTGCATAATCATCTTCCGGTTCATCTGTATCGTTGTCCGACGTAATCACTAATTGACTTGTAGACAACTCAGCGACAATGGAGAAATTTCCATTCGCATCATAACTAAGCTCAGCAACCTTTAATGCGATAGTCCCATCAAGCACTTCCCCTAATACTTGTGCATCGCAATTGGCGTAGTTTAGCGTCATTGTCTCTTCTGGTTCCAAGAACCAGTCACCGTCAATATCGGTATGAGAGAAACTAAGCACCCCTCTCTCCCCTTCACTATCCAGTGCACATAACGTTTCAGGTGGACTGACGCTTTTTACATATTCTATTAAATGTGTTGAGGCTGCATCTCCCAGTTGCAAAATACTCTCTGCATAGGAGGGCCCCAGCGCCAATACATCGAGCGTTTCCTCGGTTATTTTCAGTGAGAACTCAGGGGGCGTAACTATGGGAGGCGTTGTCGGCTTAGGCGCACTATCTGAAGAACCTCCACCACAAGCACTTAAAACGAAAACCGGTATCGTGCAAAAAAAGAAAAATATACGACTACGTGCGCGCATTGCATCATCCTTGAGTTTTATAAGCATCACTTTACTAACCGACATTTATTATCAAACAACAGCTTACGTTATAAAGTGAGCTTCAGAAGAGCCTCCCACTATAGCGATGCGCACAGTGACCAGCAACTTTGAAATAAAATAAAATCGCGTGTTAACGGATGGGAACCGTCCATCAGGGCTTTACCCACACTGACGGCTAACATCCGCTTGCTCCCCTTGTGACCGGATTGCGCGTCACGTTTGCGGCCTGTTGGTTTTTTGGACGGCTTAGCATTAGACGCCCTTGGACCAATAGAATATGGTAGCCGAGATGAATTACGACTGCTCTAACCCATTCGATCTTCGAGGTCGTTTTGCCGGCCCCAGAATGCTTGAATAACCAACTGTTCATCATCTAAATTGTCAAAATAGGGCGGTAACAACTGGGCAAATTTGTGAGATTGAACGGGCATATAATATCATGCCGAGAAAGTGTCTCGGCTTCAGACAACCTGCGGTGGTATTCTGTGGATTACGCAAGGCTGCCTAATTTAGAGAGTGGTGCACTTCGGAGTTGAATTCGCGCTTAGACTGGGTGTTCAACTGTGTATGAACGTATGTACTAATATGTCTATGTTAATATTTTTATTACCAAAATCAAAAATACACTTCCAAAAATCAACATGGATATTCCATATAAAATAGCTGATTTTTTAGTTTTTCTGTAATCTCCATCAGTCATGGAATCCATAGTATGAATAATATCTTTCATTCCATCCAGTTTAAAAAAGATTACTTCGGCGGCATAAAGAAATACAGGCCACCACAGCCCTCGATAGTTGTACATTTCGATGTTGTCTATACTAGATAAAATTGGGGTGCCACCAAAAGAAAAGCAATCTTCAATCAATAGCAAAGCTGCCATAATAAATGGACCGTCTATAATTCCAATTTTAGCCGCAGCAAAATTTAAGCTAGGCGTCCCCCCCCTTTTTCGTTCCTGTAGAAACGAATGATAATAAGCACACCTTCGACCATACATAAACACTTCTATGACCCGCAATTTAATCCTCCAGAGCTTTCATTGACCACCACGACCACCAACGTCGAATGCAAATCTACCTGCGAAATATATAAATCTCACTGCCATAGAATGTAAATTTGGAGACTTAGCAAGAAACCCACTCCCTTATCTGTATGATTTAGGGCGGCCTTTCAAATTACCCATTGCTCAAATTTAAGCTTTTGAAACGGAGGCAGGAGTAACTCCGGTCATGCCAAAATAACATGAGCAGTATTTTGTCCTAATCATTCCAACCATATTCCGCGCTCGCTTAGGAACTTGTATAGATAGAAGGGCTGGTCTTACACGTTATCTATTCAATTGCGAGGTAACAGTACAAAGCGGCACTCGTCAGATTATTTACCCTTAGTAGCCAAATTTACCTTTGGGAATTAGCTGTACTTTTGACCTTTGCTATCTCCGAGTCCAAGGCATTTGAAATAAAAAACAAACTATAAAAGCTTAATACATTACCCTCAAGGATGCTTTTATCCGGCTGTAGCATCGCTTAGCTTTTTTTGACTTCAAAGGCAATAACGTTCGGTCTGCAGATGTTAATATTTCATATTGAATTGCATACAGTATTGTAAGAGAGGAAGATTTAGCAGAAATTTCAGTCTTAAGGTCAGAAGAAAATGTAAATGCCCTTAACCCTAATACAATGTTGACAATAATTAATATAAAAACTGATATACCAGCTACCATTGTTGCAATCCTTCACTATGGTTTTCTTAAAAACTGTTAGGGAACAGAAGGTTTAAATTTACCTCAGGCCGGAAAATTTTATCATGACACACAATACAAAATCCCCAATATCAAATCCATACTAAGGCCCGTGACAATCAATTAGTCAATCACTCCCCCTACTGAACTAAGCACGCTTTACGAGTATTGAACTCATACAGTACCGCCAATTACAAAGCTTCTCCCAAATCAAGCTAATAACGCCGCCAATCTTGATTAAAACCGTAAATTTGTACAGCTGTAATCAAATTCATTTGAATATCTACTAATAGGACACACCCCAATCAAGGGCTGTGCATTCAGGAGATAAACATGCAAGAACTAAACATTTCAGATTGTGAGAATGTAACTGGCGGAATTTTACCTGCAGTAGCTTTTTTTGCCAAATTTGCAGCGGGCTATGTAGGGACTTTCGCAGTCTCTGCGGGATTTGCAGCTGGTGCCGTTGAAGCGATGTCGGAGGGTAAATAAATGATTGAATTATCAGATGATCAAATTTCTTCGGCTTCTGGTGGAGCTTTACCCTTATTAACAATTGGATATTATGCTGCTCGCGGTGCGGTTGCGCTTTATGCTCTGTATGAAGCCGGTAAGTATGCAGGTAATCAAGTTTACAAGTAAGGGAGAGTGAGCAATGTATGAATTAACCGAACAAGAAATAATAGATGTTAATGGTGGTGTATTGCCAGTATTGATCGTGGGAGTCAGTCTACTTGAAACTGGAGCAACACTCTCCGCGATAGCTATTGCTGCGCACAAACTATATAAGTGGCTCTAACTTATGCGGTGATGGTTGACCATCACCGCATTGAGGAGAAATTTTATGAAATTTAGTACGGTAATTTGCATAGCAGCTTGCTGGCTACTCTGGCTTGCAGCTAGCCTTATTACTTTTGCGAGTGGTCACCCCGTAGATTGGTCGGCACCTGAAAGTAAGCTGCTTTTAATAGCACCGATACCCATGCTGTTCACCAGCATTCGCTTTTACCGGAAGCATTCTGGCAATTAATCGGCATCCAGATACGTGGTCATTTCCTCGTGTATGCTGTTACGCATTTCCATGAGTTTAACCGCTGACTCGTGCTGACGTTTGTCCTGCTCGGTCTCTGGTATCCATTCTGGTACTTGTGCTGGTTTGCCGTTTTCGTCCATTGCGACCATCACCGCAATACAATGGGTGCACAATTCGCGCTCTGTGCTTTTGGGATCACCTGCACGTACATGAATGCGCAAATGCATAGAGGTTCTGCCGGTGTAAATAACCTTGGCATCTACCTCCACCATACTGCCAACCAGTATAGGTTTTACAAAGTGCATGCCTCCGACATAAGCCGTTATACAGTATTTACCACTCCATCCTGCTGCGCATCCGTAGGCACACAGATCTATCCATTTCATTACTGCGCCGCCGTGAACCTTTCCACCAAAGTTCACATCTGCGGGTTCTGCTAAAAAGCGCAGGGTAAGGGTTCGTTCTTGTCCGGGCATCGACTGAGTCCTGTTTTTGTTTTTTACCTGTTATGTTGACAGGCTTTCTTTGTACTACCAACTTACTGTACATTGGAATACATTACAATTCAGGATGATACCGTATGGATACGTCGCGCTACCCCACATTAATAATGCTGTTAGTTGCATTAGTGCAGGGCTTTTGCCTACTCATTCTGCACGAATCTATTGAGTTCGATTTTTGGCCGGCCACCTCACCTACTGCACTATATTCGCTGTACGCATTTGTACTGATATGCCCTACGCTCTTCTTGTTAGCGGTCAATGAGCACAACATAAAACGCCTGACGCTGGGTGCTGTTGGCTTCTCGTTACTCTGTTCTTCACTGGCTTATTACACCGGCCTGCAGGTTGTTCCACTGCCCTTTGCTGACGTAGAAGACTTGTTGTTTCCGTTTTGTTTTTCCACTGCGTTGCTAACATTCAAAGCTCTGATGTACTTGCAAGTCTGGGCCAATATAGAGGCATTTGCATACCCAAAGCTGTTTAGCTACTCCTGGCGAAACCTGCTAACTTTCGGGCTGGCGCTGGTGTTCACGTTGGTTACCTGGGGCGTATTGATGCTTTGGGCCGGGCTATTCAAGGTCATCAACGTCGACTTTTTTTATGAATTGTTTACTGAAGAATGGTTTTACTATCCTATTTTGTCGATGGCGCTCGCCTTTGGCATCATTCTTATTCGAAGCCTTACATTTATTGTCGATACCATTAAGCGGCTCCAACAAGCTTTGCTCAAATACCTGTTGGTGCTACTGGTGTTTATCTCTCTGCTCTTTCTCATTGCTTTGCCATTCACCGGGCTGGCGCCGATTTGGGAAAATGGGCCGGGGAGCTATTTAATTCTGTGGATGCAGGCATGCATTCTATTTGCCCTTAACAGCGTGTATCAAAACGACGCTGAAGAGCGTCCCTATGGCCTGCTATTACATCGCTTTATCTATCTGGGTATTCTTCTGCTTCCCTGCTACAGCGCACTGGTATTTTATGGTCTCACCGCGCGTATCGACCAATATGGCTGGTCGCTGAGCCGTTATTGGGGAATGATTGTCTGGGCCTTATTGGCGTTGTTTGCGCTTGGCTATGTGGCAGGGATAATACGCCAACGCGATGCATGGATTCGCTCGCTGGGTAAAGTCAATGTCTCGATGGGTTGCGTATTTATGCTGATACTTATAGCCATCAACAGCCCGGTTCTCGACCTTAGGAAGCTCACTGTTCAGGACCAGGTAGCCCGGCTTTCATCCGGCGATATAACCCTGGAAGAGATCGATATTCAATACTTTGAGCGTCATCTTGCCAAGCCCGGCTACGACGTTATTCAGCAATGGAAGTCAGATTACAAAACCTCGAACCCAAACTTCGTTGTGCGACTGAATCGGCTGTATATGAGTAATGAGCCGTTAAACAATGAAGATGACAAGACGTTAGTATTAAGCAGCATTGAGTGTCTTAATGGGTGCAATGCTCCAACCGAACTATTGGATCAAATTTACACAGACCGTAGCCAAAATCGCTGGGGCTTGATGAACAACAAACACATGTATCTGCTGGAAGCCGACCCCAATGACGATGGCGAAATGGAGTACCTGCTGATACAAGAGAGTATTAACGGATTTCGTTCATTTTACCTGTACGCCCGCGTCCAGCAGTCCTGGCAATCGTTGACAATTCAAACGCTTCATCCTGATGAAAACCAGCCCGAAGTCCCGTTGATTGAATCGCTGGGTGACCTCAGTATCGAATATAAGACGCCCAAATATAAGCAAATGCATATTGGCGAATGGACAATAGACGTGTCTCTCCGACACAACGTAAAAGACGACGATTAGCGCATGTGCATCCAAATGGTAGGGTTGAACGTAACGCTTAATACAAGGCCTAGCCGTCCGGCCTGAACGCTTTACGTCGTCTTTGCCCTATAGACTATTGCCCGGCGTGGACTTAGGGTATATGGTGCTAAACTAAAGCAAACGTTAGTAATTCGGGCTACTTGTACGAATAAATACGAAGCCCGCACAGCCAGTCAGTTGTGGCGTTGCCACCCACTGAGTGTTTTGAACTCTGTTTCCAGTTAAATGTTGTAGTGTATGTCTGAACAAAATAATCATCAGCAGGTGTTTAACGATATCAACACCATCCTAGCGAACAATCCTACGCTTATGGATGCCTATAAAGATCTCGAGCCGCTGATACTGGGTTTGTTTAATGCTCAGCGCATGAGTATTTTCCAGCGTCGCCGCCAACATCAGGATTTGGTCGCCAGGTTTAAAACGGGTAAAGAAACTCTCGAAATCAAAGTGCCGATCAGTCCGTTGTCGATTGCAGGCTATGTGGCGTTGTCGCAGCGTTCGCTAATTATATCTAACCCTTACGACACCGAAGAATTGTCGGCTATTCACCCCCGCCTGCGATTTGCCGATCGCTTTGACAAAAGCAGCGATTTCAAAACCCGAAATATTCTGTGCATGCCCATTTTAAACGCCGGTGTGATGATGGGCGTAATGCAAATTATCAACAAAGAACAGGGGCCGTTTACCAACCGCGACATGGCGATTGCTAAAGCGCTAACTGAAGTCCTTGGCAACAAATTCCGCTATGAACTGGGTGGTACGAAAAACCCCTTCGACCTGCTGCTGCACGAAGAACTGATCAGTGAAAAGGCGCTGAAAGACCTGCAAGAATCCAGTGCAGACATGCGCCAGACTGTTCAGCGCTTAATGTCGGAATATCGCATAAATGAAGGCAAGCTTGGGAATTCGCTGTCTATTCATTATCAGGTGCCATTTATTCCGTTCGACCCGGACAAGTTTCATCTGTTTCAGAGTGAAAGCAAACTCAACAGCTCATATCTGAAGCGCAATTTTGTAGCAGTTATTGCTGACGCCCGAGATAAGCCCACGGTATTAATGGCTGAGCCTAATAATGCTTCGCTGTTGATGGAAATCGAAAGCGCGCTGGGTATAGACAGCTACGATATCGCGGTAGGACTGCCTAACCATATTTTACAGTATTTAGGGGATTCTGTAGGCGGTGGCGCGCCAGGCGAAATGAGTGAAATCCTCGACGAAATCGGCACGTCTGCCGAGGAATCGGACGAACACATCGACGAATTATCCGACGACGCACCTGCAGTTGTTCGTCTGGTAAGCCGGATTCTGCATGACGCCAAACGACTCAATGCTTCAGATATTCACATAGACCCTGAGAAAAACGGGCCCACTAGAGTGCGTATGCGTATCGACGGTGTATGTCGTGACATAAACCAGGTACCCGCCTCGCACCACAGTGCCGTAATCGCCCGTATTAAAATCATGTCTAACCTGAATATCGCCGAAAAACGTGTTCCTCAGGATGGTAAGCTGGCATTTCGTATGAGTGGTCAGTTGGTTGAAGTACGGGTTGCTACCATTCCAACCGTTGCAGGTGAAGGCGTAGTTATGCGTATCCTGGCATCGGGGGGCGCAATGCCCATCGATAAAATGAACCTGGCACCGGCCAATATGCAGCGCCTCGAGGAAATGATTAAAAAACCTCACGGTATTTTATTGGTGGTGGGACCCACCGGCTCAGGTAAAACCACCACGCTGCACGCCATTCTCGGCTACCTAAACACCCCTGAGAAGAAGATTTGGACTGCGGAAGATCCGGTTGAGATCACCCAGCCCGGGCTACAGCAGGTGCAGGTAAGTCCAAAGATTGGCTTTACCTTCGCGAATGCGTTACGCGCTTTCCTGCGGGCCGACCCCGATATTATTCTTATCGGTGAGATGCGTGACAAGGAAACCGCGCATGCGGGCATTGAAGCCTCACTAACAGGCCACCTTGTATTGTCTACCCTGCACACAAACTCAGCGCCTGAAACCATTACCCGTCTACTGGATTTGGGTCTGGACCCGGTTAACTTTTCTGATGCCTGTGTGGGTATTCTGGCTCAGCGTCTGATCAGAACCTTATGTTCAAACTGCAAAGAAAAATATATCGCCACCGACACCGATATGGCCTTTATTAAACGCCAGTACGGCGAGCAATTGATGGCGGAACTGAACCTACCAGAACCGCTTGAGCTATACAAAGCGAAAGGCTGTGAAGAGTGCGGTGATACTGGCTACCGCGGCCGGACCGGGGTGCACGAATTACTTGGTATGACGCCAGCTCTGCGCTCAATGGTATACAAAGAAGCCTCTGTGGCAGAGATGAAGCAACAAGCAATGCAAGACGGCATGCGTACTCTGGTGCAGGATGCCATCTTTAAGGTAATAAAAGGTGATACCGATTTGGCACAGGTGCAAATTGTTGGGGGAGATTAACTCCCGACACACGCCTCGTTGCTCACCTGGCTTTTCGCTGTTCCGCTGAGTTAAATGGTCGTAAGATAGTATAAATCTGCGACCTGCTCTTTCAACTTTAGTCTATAAATCGTAACATAGCATTTTGTATATTCTTAAATTCATGGACGAAAGATGTACAGAGTGTTGTTGCGTTTTCTACTCTGCTTATTGTGCTGCGCGCCGGGTTATACCCTGGCAGATTGTATTGTTACTCAACCAACCCGCCAGGCAATAAATACCCCCATAAACCTGAGTATTGGCATTGTTGATATTCAGGTGCATTGTTACCTCGATCGCCCACGCGCACTCAGTTTTCCCTTAGACATTGTTAATAATCCAAGAATTTTTACAGCTTCCGATGTCGATATTGTGCCGTTAAGCAGTGCCAGAGCCGCGTATTTGCTTCCGGCGGGCAATTTCACTTTCACACTCACAGTAGATGCAGAGCGAGACAGGCAATTACTATTGCAATTGGCTCCTTTAGCGCAATTTCAGCAATACAATAATATACATTTGCTGACAATTAGCGGGTTTGCCGGATTGTGTATTGCCCTCAGTTTATATGTTGGCGTGTTAGGCAGAAGCCTGCGAAACGAAGGATTTTACGCCTACAGCGCATACATTCTCAGCGCTGGTTTCTTTTTTGTCCTTCAGGAAGGCGTATTGAAAGTGTTGCTGCCGCAAGCAGCCTGGTTACACAGTGTTGGCCTGAAACTGATTTTCGCCGGACTCACTGTTTATACCGCACAGCGTTTTATTAGCAAGCTGCTTGAATTCCAGTTGATACTGCGGCAGTGGGAACACATGTTAATTCACTACGCGGGTCTACTGGTGCTGTTTTTGGGCGCGATAACCGTACTACTGCCCTCTCCCTACAACCACTTTACCAGTCTCGCAATGGGCAGTTTAACGGTGCTCAGCATGGTGGCAATTATTGTGGCGACTATCTATGCCATGATTCGAAAAATTCACTGTTCAGGTTTGGTATTTGTGTCGCTGCTGCTGTTGCTCGCGGCAATGATATTCAGAGTCTACCTCCCTCATTTCAGTGAATTCCTGCATCGCTACGCCTTAATCATTGCAGTCACCATTGAGGCATTTTTACTGGCGGTCGCCGCCTCAGAAAAAGTCAAACGGCTGCAGAAAGACAAAATTGCGGCTTATTTAAATGCCGCCAGCGATACCTTGTGTCCGGTGTTGAATCGACGTGGATGGGAAGATGCCGCCAATCAGTTACTGCAACAGCATCGTCATGAAGGAGGCTTCCTGGTGATGATGTTTATCGACATGAACAACTTCAAGCAGGTAAACGATATTCATGGTCACGCAGTTGGCGACGACGCATTGGTAATATTAGCTAAGATCTTGAATGCACAATGCCGCCCGCAAGATATTGTTGGGCGACTTGGCGGCGATGAGTTTGTGATCATGAGTCATTGTCATAGCCGGGCGATTGGCGAGCGTATGATAGAGCGTATTAAACAGCGGCTGATGCATCTGGATTTGCGCATCGGTGCACTCAGTTTGCCTGTGTCAGCCAGTGTGGGGGCTCAGATTATAGATGTGCCCCACACAGATTTATCAACGTTGCTGCATCAAACCGACATGCTCATGTACGAGCAAAAGCAACAGCAAAAAGCTATGGCTTAAGAACGATTTTGCCGAAAACCGAGGCATCGATATAGCCCAGGTTTTTGCTGCCGTTTACCGCTTCGACGGCGTGAGAGCCAACAAAGTGCTCACGCTCAACACTGCCATCGTTATCGCAATACGCCAGCATAAAGCCTATCACTTGCTCTGCGCTTAATGCTAACGGCTCTCCGGGTTTAGCCTCGGTAAACGTGTCGGGGAATATTTTAATGCTGACTTCCCAGGTTATTGCAAATGGCGCTTTATCGGAACGGGTCCAACGACTCTTGGCATGGTCATTCAAAATAACGTAGTTTTGTTCTTCCCCTTTGTCCGGACCAATGTCCAGCACATTACCATCCAGCGCAATGTGGTAGGCGAACGCGTTGTAGCTGGTTAAGTGGTTACCGCCGGACGCATCGGCATCGATAAAGATTTCAAGGCAGTCGTCGTCCCAGTATTTGTCGGTCGGGTCCGGGTGGATGTCCCACAATACATCATCGACAATTTCAGCCATAAGATACAACTGTTCGTTGTCCCACAATAATTTGTATCGGCCCGAGAAGTCCTCTGGCGTCGGCATGTCACCAACCATTAACTCTGTCATTGGCAGCCATTCAGCCTGCTGCCAGGCAGCTTCATTAGCCACACCATCTATGGCGATAGGGCTTGCTGCTTTTGCTACTTCAATGTCTTTGGCAAATACCGGCATGGTAGCCAATGCACCCACAACCGTACCTTTGGTAAGCCATTTAGATACCGTTTTGGTTACGCTGGCTATCTTGTTTTTTTGGATAGTTTTGTTCAACACCTGCTACCGCTCCTTCACGCTTCCGCCCCTACAGGGCATCCAGGCCTTTTTCACCCGTACGGATGCGAATGGCTTTCTCAACATCTGCTACAAATATCTTTCCGTCACCGACTTTACCGGTTCGGGCAGCCGATACAATGGCCTCACAAACCCGGTCAAGCAGGTCATCAGAAATCACAATTTCCAGTCGCAATTTGGGCACGTAATCTATTTCGTACTCCGCACCGCGATACAATTCGCTGTGTCCTTTTTGACGACCAAAACCATGCACTTCGCCAATAGTCAGCCCATTAATGCCGACTTGCGCCAAAGCCTCACGGACTTCCTCTAATCGAAAGGGTTTAATAATTGCTGTGACTTTTTTCATAACCGAGTGATACTGGTACTAAATATGCCCAGTCTGTACTATTTATCACTGATTTACCAACGAATTTACCTTAACGGCAAGTTCGGTGCTTGTGATTTAAGTTATTAATCGCCATATCGGGTTTACGAAAATAATCAATTTTGTTTGAGGATGATTATGAACAAAGCGTTGTTGTGTGCAGCAGGTATTGCAACCTTGCTAACTGGGTGTACTACTTTGCCAACCGAGAAAGAAATTGACGAAGCAGATTATGGCAGTTACCCCACAGACTACGAGAATATCGTAAAAACGTATTACGGTTATCATCTGACTCACCCTGACTCTATTGACTATGCTGCAATCAGTAAACCGCGTCGGTACTGGTTGGGTAACGAATTAGATAATGTGTATTACGGCTACCTCGTGTGTGCCACCGTGAATTACCGGAATATGGTGGGTAAGGACACGGGTTATAACTCCCATGCGTTACTGATTCACAATGGCTTAGTCGTAAAATACGTGGAAGACGGTGACTGGTGGGGCAAGCCTTTGTGCGAATAATATTGCCTATGGAATGATTCATCCGCCCTGTTGTCAGCATGTTGATAGGTTATTTGCAAGTCAGGGCGGCTACCGTATGATGAGAAATTCATTCGCAAAGGAACCAGTTCAACATGCGGTATTGGGTGTTGCTTTTCGGCATAGTGTCATGGGGAGTATACGGCAATGATGTATTACGCTCGGCCGTTTCGACCAACTTTCCTGACGGATTGCATACGCAATATTTAACCTACTTTGCAGACAAACTGCATGTGCCCAGTGAGATTGGCACTATGCCCTATGCCAGAAGGCTACGTTCTATAGACAATGGAACACTGGACATTATGGTTGGGGTGTCAAGCGTCGCGCCTATTGGTAGCAACACCGAACGTCTGAACCCAGCCTATGAGTCACTCAGTCTGGCTATTTTTGTGTTAGCGGGGAACGAGTCGACAATTCAATCCATCGACAGCTTCGATCACCTCACAATCGGCGTTACCCGGAATGCCAGTCGACAAAGCCTGTTAAAACACATTCCCGAAGAGCACATTGTGCCGGCTGTATCGCTGGAGCAAAAAATTGACCTGCTGCTCAAAGGGCGTATTGATGCGTTTCTTCACGTTAGGCAAAGTACTTTTTCCAGACTGATCACCGAAAACTTGTACAGTCGTATTCGACCAGCTGATTTTCAGCCTTCGAAGGAGCTCGAGCAGCACGTTGCTATAAATAAAGACTCCTGGTTGTATTTACACAAAGCAGAATTGGAGAAAATTCTTCGCGATGGCGTGGCCAATAGTGACTTTGCTCATATTCGGCATCGTTTTTACCTGGCGCAGCAAGAGCCACAACATTAATTGGCATTTTACTCATTAGTGTTAGCTTTTATCGCCTTTTAACTTAACACCGTGCTGTGTAAATTCCATTTGGGTAGGCAAGCATCCGTATTCCGCTTTAAAACAGCGACTAAAATAACCCGGTGATCCGAACCCTACTTCCAATGCTATGTGAGTAACCTGCAGTCCATTTGCCAGCATAGGTAAACACTTTTCCAACCGGTAACGCTTTAAGAATAATGTAAAGTTGTCTGGCATGAGTTTGGCCATAGTGCGATTCAATTGCCTTTCGCTCATCGCTAAGGCAGACGCCGCCTCCTTGCGACTGAAGTTTTCTTTCTGATAATTCTGTTCAACGACAGTCAGTAATTTAAGTATAAATGCTCGGTCCTTGTCTGTAGCCGATTCAGGGATAATAGATTTTACATAGTCAGACTGAATATCGGCGAAGCCATCCTTTGGCTCTGCAGCCTGTTGCTGACCGAGCGCAGAAATAGCGAGCTGATTTTGCAGCCGCAGAACCAGCTCTTCACGCTCTATTGGTTTGGTGAGATAGTCATTTGCCGTTGCCTTGAAGCTCTCAATTTGCATGGCTTTGTCGGTCTCTGCCGTCAGCAAAATAATGGGCGTGTCCTCAAACTCCGGCAATGCTCGTACCGCTCGGGTAAGCTCAATACCGTTCATGCCCGGCATTTTCAAATCCGATAAAATAAGATCTGGTTTTAGTACACCTAACATTGCAAGCGCCTGCTCCGCACTGTGCACGTCGTAACACTTGAACGTGTCGCTTAGCATACCGGTTATATACGTTGCCGAAGGTTCATTGTCATCGACAACCAGTATTAACGGCTGCTTGTTAGATTGATATTCACTCTCAGGCTCAGTTACCTGCTGCGCCTCTCCTGTTACTGCTTCATGACTTATTTCATCCATGGCTTCAGTAAGCGCTGCCGCCTCATCAGGTGCTTGCGTTCGCTTTATCGGAATGTGTATTGTGCAGGTAGTACCCACTGACGGTTCGCTGTGTATTTCTAACCAACCATAGTTAGCCAGTACCAGCTCATTGACCAGATTCAGGCCAATGCCCATATGGGGCTGCCCGCGGTTATTTGCCCCCTCGCCAAACCGCTCAGTTAGCACTATTTGCTCTTCCGGTGTGAGGCCCACACCATTGTCAGTTACCGACAGGTGCATTTGGTTTTCTGACTCTGACACTACCACTTTTATAAACCCGCCCTCCTGGGTAAAAGCGAGAGCGTTTTCGATAAGTTGATGTGTGATCTTCTCCAGCGAGTCTTCAACGAGTAATAGCGGGTGCTTTATTTTGTTTTCAAATGACAAGACTTGTTGCTTGGCCGTGGCTTTTGGCCTCAATGACTCAATAACATATTGCACCGATTTGCCCACATCATAAACGGCTAGATCGTGTTGCGTAATCGAGTCTACCCGCTCAACTTCTGCGAATTGGTCCACTATGGAGCGTATTCGACTGGTGTGCTGATAGAGTGAATCCAGCGTATCAGCTTCTTCATTTGTCCTGGCTTTTTGCTTCAGCTCCAGCAACGGCTCCATCATCAACATAACAGGCGTCCTAAGCTCATGCGCCAGATTTCTGAATAACCGATCTTTCTTTGCAAGCAACTCCGACATAGACACATTCATTTCGCGCAGTGCGGATTGCTTTTGCCGAATGATTTCCGCTAACACCCGGCTTTTTTCCTCTGCGTACTGTTTAACTAAATACACCAAGCCAATGACTAAAAGCGCAGCTAATACTACGTAGCAACATATCGCTTGCCAGGTGAGCCAAATGGGCTTGGCAATTTTCAGGGAGAATGAAGTAATCGGCTGCTCTGCTTCACTTTTCTTGTCTACCACCCTTATTTCCAGTTTGAACTCACCATAGGGAAGACCCGAGTAAGTGATCGTGCCGTAGTTCGTAGGCAAGGCGCTCCATTCATTGTGGAAACCTGATAAACGGTACTCCAGGTGCTGCAGTTGCGCGTAGTGAAAGTCGGCAGAAGCAAATGCAAAGGTAATTTCTTCCGGCGCTTTATCGAAAGCCACTTCTTTCGCTGAACTGTCCAAAATTGCCAACTTGCCCAGTCGGGTTCTGGTCTGTAAATCCACTACCTGTGCATATGCAAGATGGCTACGGCGCTTTTCTACATACTCGATCATTTGGACCGTGTCGATTACGTAGCTCAGTTGGTCACCGACAAGCAGGATTTTTGTGTTCCCAACCGGCAATAACCCCTGATAATTGAAATCAGTGTCGATAACCCCGTCGCTGCTATCAAACTCAAACGCAAAATGCTGATTGACCAGCATTAAACCTTTATTTGTCGCTAACCAGTGATTGCCGTCTTTATCGATATGGCCGTCGCGGATAAACCGGGGTATACCACTATTGGGGAACGCTTCTGCTAACGTTTTATCAGTCAGGGAAAACTGTTTTAAGCCGGTACCGGACGTACACAAGTACATCTGATTTGTGCGACTGTCTTCATAAAGACAATACACAAACAGTCCCTTTAGGGCGTCGATATCGTGTTTAATCCATACCCCAATGGAATCGCTAACGAATAACGCGTTGCTTTTATCCATCAATACCAAACTGCCGTCGGTATTGAGGGTTGCCAGCTTTATATTTTTAGGCGCGTTGGTAAAAAGCGCAAACGTTCCATTTTGGATTGAAATGAATCCCGCATGGCTCTCTTTCTGAAAATAGAAATAGGTTTGGTTGTTTAAGGTGAACGAAAGAGGATGGATGTTGGGGCAGTACTGGTTAGGGTCGAGTAGTTTTTTGCGAAGCTGAAAATGATTGTTTTCAAATTGGTAGACAGCGCATGAGGCTGGATCGAATAACTCTCCTGAAACCAGCGGTATCGGCTCTGCATCAAACGCACCGCTCGATAACGCCGAAAGCTTACCGGACTCTCCCTCTAACACATGCCAGTTGTCTGCTGTTTTAGCCAGATACCGCTCGTCTCCAACAGGCGCAATGGCATAAATATCTTTCCGGAAAGGAAAGTCTGTTTCATGCACATAATCCATCGCCAAATCCGCCGGATTAATGCTTGTTAGGCCGAGTTGCGTGGAAGCAATAATCAATTCGCCAGTTTGTAATTGATGAATTTGCTGAACTTCCCTTATTTGATCAAATCCATATTTTGGCTTAGCTATCTGCGGTTCAATAAGACGCTTCGAAACATGGTCGAGCCTATAAAAACCACCAGCCCCTACCCATAATTCGCCGGAGTTCGAAATGAAGATACTTTCTACTTCTTGTTTACTTCCATCAGGATGATCTAAAGGGTAAAAGATAGGTTCAGACTCGCCCAGTTTATAAACCCCACCAATTCCGCCGATATAAATGTCGTCATTTACCACTTTTACATAGGTAATTCTTTTGAGAAAAGGTAGCTGTTCTTCTCTCGGAATAGTTCGACTCACATTCCCTGAATAATCGACGAACAATACATTATTTCTCTCTGCGACCACTATCTCGTCTTGCAGCGTATCAACAATGTACACACCGGCAAGTTTCTCCCCTGATACCAGGTTTTCTATTACGACCGTTTCTTTAGTAACCTTGTTCACGATTGCGATACGGTAGATTGCAGCGACTGCAATAATTTCGTCGTTGGTAGTAACAGACCATGCATATTTAGCGATACGCTCGGGTAACTCTAGTTCTGTAAACTCTGATTTTCGAAAATCGTATTGAAAAACGCCGTGACCGTATTCAGATATCCACAGTCTGTTATTGGTGTCTTTGTGCAACTTAGATATATAGCCAATACCGAGAGGGCTATTTGCGCTTGTAAAGTGTTTGGCATGCCTACCTGTCAGCTCAAAAAAACCGTTCTCCGCGCCTATGAATAATCTGCCATTAACAGACTCTAGTCCGCGTATGATTCCTGTCGACTCGCCTGCTATCTTACTTTTACCAGTCCAAACTGGTTCAACAGCAGTTACTTTTGCCACATGGACTGTCCAAACTAAGACAATACTTATAAATGTCCTGAATTTTAAACTCCATGTCCCGAGCATCCATTTCTCTCCCTGAAATATTCCCTAAATTTGTTCTTGCCCATTAACCTTAATACAAAAGGACTACACGATGAATATAGAGCAAAAATCAATCTATCGCGAGCTATCAGAAGAAGACTGTACTATGGTGCAGGGTGGTTTCGAGAGTAATTCGCTCTCGTTTTACTCCGCAATTCTTCATCAATTCAAACGCACGTGCCTTGTAGAAGACGCCGAGAAACCAGGCAACGAATAGATCAGGCATAGATCAATCACCAGTTTGTAGCGCATGCTCCTTTAAGTGCGTGGTTGTCTGGTGTTTACCCTAAAACCCAAGTCGGTCTCAAATACCATTGTTTATCATATAGATAACATTCACTGTCATATCGCTGTCACCCTGTCGTCACAGCCCTGTCGTCACTATTTTCTCTCTGTTGCGGTTAAATACCTCCCAACACGGCAAACCTAAATGATTTGCATAATTCATAGGTAAGAGGACATATTTATGGCAAGATTATCAACAGCTTCACATACAAAACAGGCAACTATGGCAACTGCATCTTTAGTAAATGGATATTGGTTTTATTTTAATGACAATGATACAGAAATTGCGGTGCATGGCTCTGCCTGGTCAGGTCGAGAGACGGTGTATGTTAACGACAACCCGGTCTCTGACAAACGCGAGTTGTTCAAATTTTCCAGTAACCATGAGTTTACTCACAACGGGTTTAATTACCGGGTTAATTACCACCTGACCAACGTACTAACGGGTTCGCTTGAATGCTCACTTTACCGCGACAATAAACTGCTAGCCTCACAAACCAAGGGCTTTTTAGGCAAGTCTAAAGGCTCGTGGTTGTTTGTAGTGGGTATGTTTCTGGCAGGCGTAGGTTTTGGCGCCGCCACTGCTGCTTTGTTTAAATATTTCACCGCATAAGGAGAGTTCGGTGGAAATTAACGCATCGCGTATCAAAGCGATTCGACAACAGCATCAGTGGACACAGCAGCAGCTTGCGGATATGTGCGGGGTTAGCCTGCGTACAATCCAGCGCGTTGAGAAAGAAGGCAACGCAGCGTCTGAAACCATAATGAGTTTGTGTGCAGTGTTTGAGGTACCGCGTGAAGACCTGCTAGTGGTGCCCAAACTCGATGAGTCTGAATGGCAGACCATTAAAATTGGCAATCAGTTTGTCATGATCATTGGCGCCGCCGTTAGCGGGCTCATTACCGGCGCAGCGATTATGTACTGGATGTTGGGTGGCTGACTTGGTTACAACGAGTGTACGGCTGCAACAAAGGGGTAAACCACCGTCTGGTCTTTCTGTTTCTACTTACAGGATGTCTCAATGCCAACCGTCGCGCTTGTAATTAAAGCCGCCACTCAGTCTGGAGCGAAGACTGGCGGCATTAAGCAGATGTATTTACTTAATCGAGATTAGCTTGTTCCACAAAATAACGTTGTACTTGATCTGCAATCGGTTGGTCGTAGTTACTCAACACAATAATGATGTAACCACTGTTAGGATATATTGATAACCATGAACTCATTCCGGCCGCACCACCATTGTGACCGTAAAAGAATGATTTTCCTTCCCCAAAAACGCCAAACCCATAGCCGTAGGCAGCCTGCCCCATAGCGACTTGTTTACTCGTTGCTAAATCCAATGTTTGTCTGCTTATTAACTTTTCATTTTTTAGGGCAACCGCAAATTTAAAAAGATCGCCTGTAGTTGAATATGCTCCACCCGCTGCAGTCCCTTGCCAGGGAAGGGTGTCTTTGTTGTCGACCCATTTATCTTCTACCCGCATGTAACCTTTGGTTATATCTTTTGAAACTCGCTCTTCAGGTTCAAAGCCGGTTGCATTCATATCGAGCTTATTAAATAAGTTTTCCTCTAAGAATTCGTAGTAATCCTGACCCGATACATTCTCGATTATTTTGCCAAGCAAAATAAAGCCAAAGTTTGAGTATTGGAAAGTGTTTCCGGGTGGCATAGTGGCTTCCCGGTCTTCGTACAGCCTCACATAATCATCATGGCTTTTTAGTGAGAGTCTGTTTTGATCAAACGAAGGACCAAAAATATCACCTGTACCACCAGTGTGAGATAAAAGGTGATGTACTGTCACGGATTCGGAGATCGATTTATTTTTGAAATGGGGAAGGTATGTATTTAAGGTCTCATCTAGATTGACTTTTCCCTCTTCCACAAGCATCAGGATGCCTATTGAGGTGAACATCTTATTTAAAGAACCTACGCGAAACTGAGCATCGATATTTAAAGGCTTGTTCTCTGCTCTATCAAAATAACCGACGGCTTCATGTAACAATACTTCCTCATTTTGAGCTATTAGTATTGAACCTGAAAATTCATCATTAGCGTAAAGATCGGATACATGTTGTTTAAGCGCATCTATGGCGCTAGTGGAGCTTGATGTTGATGACTTTTCACACGCTATAATACTAAACAACAGTGCCACGACGACCGTGATTTTTGTGATTACTTTAACCAACTCTAAAATCCTTTTTAAATCAGTTGCAAAAACGTTATCCGTGTAGCAATTCTAACCTAGCAAATAAATAACACTTTTTGAACAAGTTGAATGCCTGATTCTGATGAGGCAAACATTTAACGTGTGCCGAAGCGAATGCCCGGTCCTTGTCTATTTCCGACTTTTAAGGCAAGTCGCCCAATCTCTTCTCAGAAGCGTCTATGCAGCAGAGTTACCCCGACTCATCAATAGCATTGCACCCAAGTTTTCGTGTGAAATGAAGCATCAATAATGCAAGTGCTTACTTATTACATAAAATACAAAAAATAAACATGTCACATGCACTGTCATATTGATTGGCATATGACAGGCATTGCTCAGTCATATCGCTGTCGTCACCGTTGTTCCTATTTTCTGGTGTACTTGATGCCACTTCAGCACGGCGCTGATGCAATGACTTTCAACGACCTGTTCAAACATGGAAAGGACCAACACGATGACAACTCAAACACAACCAGTGCAGTTTAATATTCCCACACCGGCCAAAGCGTCTGCGTTCACCGGATACCACTTTGAATTTACAGACCAAGACAAAAACATCGAGGTTCAAGCCTCATCCTGGTCAGGGAAAGAGTCTGTAGTGATTAACGGCGAACTGATCTCTGATAAGCGCGTGCTCACAAGCACCCGCAGTGAGCACCTTATTACCCATGATGGTCATGAATACCGAGTAGGTCTCCACATCACCAATATCCTTACTGGCAATGTGGAGTGTAAGTTATACCGTAACGACTTACTCATTGGCTCTCAGCACAAAGCCGTTATCGAGAAGCCCTACACGTCCTTGCCGAGTATCCTGAAGATATCAGTCGCAATAGCCTGGACAGTGGCTTGTGCCTTATGGGTCACTTCTGTATTGCCACTTTAATGTTTGGTTAGGCAGCCACGCCTAACGCTGCATTGTTCTAGCAGGCAATTTTAGGCAAGTGCTGCCAATTGGTGGTGTACTGCGGTGACAAGTACTCCCGTTTCATCTTCCAATCCGGATGAATGCCTTTGGCAGCAGCACCAATTGTCTGGCTGCCATAGCGGGTATTAATGGCGTCCATGCACTGCATAAGCTTTGGGTTATGCGTTAGTTGTGCAAACATATCTGTCTGCTCTTGTTCTGTATCGACGATCTCTATCGCACCCACACCGCATTTATGTAACAGGATCCCCGCTTTGAATAAATCGACAGACGCTCTGCTGGCGGCTTCTACCAACGCCCTCGTGTCGTTGGTAGGCTGGGCAAACCTATGCTGTACGGCCTTGTGATACTGACGGGTATTGGCAAACGGATTGGCATGCGTAAACAACGTCAGTAAACTCGCCTTACTCCCCTGCCGCCGCAACTTCTCAGCGACTTTTTCAGCATGCCAACAGAGGCTTTCACGCAATGTCTGTTGCATAGTAACCGGATGTCCAAATGCGCGGGTTGAATAGATTTGCTTTTTATTGGCTCGTTCTGCATCCCACTGTATGCAGGTGACACCATTGAGCTCGCGCACCGTGCGTTCCAGCTCAACAGAGAATTGCTTTCGCAGTGCTTTCGGGCAGCTGTTTGCAAGTTCCCATGCGCTGTGAATCCCCTGATTCTCCAATCGTGCAGCTATGCGTTTCCCTACTCCCCACACGTCCTGTACGTGCATGGCACGCAATACTTCTTCTACTTTCTGGGATGAGTCCAAGACGGCAATGCCGTTTTGGTCGCCAAGTCGTTTTCCTGCAAAGCTGGCTACCTTTGCCAATGTAGGAGTAGCGGCGATTCCTACGCCGACTGGCAAACGCAATTGCTGCCAAACCGCCTGTTGTATTGCGGCAGCATGAGCCTGCCACCCGGCTTCTGGTTGCCAGGTATCGAAATGCAAAAAGCATTCGTCGATAGAGTAAACGTGCTGGTCGGGCGCATACTCGCCTATCACTTGCATCATCTTGTTCGACAAATAATCGTACAGCTCATAGTTTGACGAACGGATAACCGCATTGTGTCGTGCTAGCAACCCTTTCACTTTGTAGTAAGGGCCAAACTTCTTCACGCCCAGCTGTTTGGCATTTTCGCACAGCGCACAAATACAGCCGTCGTTGTTGGTAAGCACAACAACAGGGCGCTGGCGTATTGCCGGGTCAAAAACCTTTTCCGCCGAGGCATAAAAGCTGTTGGCATCGACTAGCGCATACATTGACTCAACCACCTAACGTAGCGGTGCATCCGCACAGATCGTACAACAATGCCTTCTATCTCAAAAATATCGCCCTCACCCAACGCGTAGGGCTGGTGATCGAGCCCTGGTGACAATAAAACCTGAGAATTTCTGTCGTAGAGCTTACAAACAAAACTGCCGTTCAGGTTCGCCACAATCACATCCAGTGAGGTAGCCGCGGCGGCGCGATCTACAATGAGCAGATCTCCGTCGAAGATCCCAACCCCTGTCATAGAGTCCCCTTTGGCCTGCCCAATAAAGGTGGCATTGGGGTGTTCGATTAACAGTTCATCTAAGTCCAATGCGAGTTGCTTGTATTCAGCTGCGGGCGACTCGAACCCACTAATCCCTGCCTGTGCTGCGACTGGAATAATTTGAAGCATGAATGGATACCATTTCACTGTTTAAAAAATACTGTTTATTTATACAGTATTTTGCGATACAGTGACAAGGTATTTCACAACAACGGAGTTTTACCATGGCTATCACAACACAATATGTGGTCTCGCACAAAGGGGTAGAAAAGTTGGTTACTACCGATAAAAAAGAAGCCGATCAGTACGATAAGATGCTGGACGTTGCCGACAACCTGGCGGTATATATTCAGGCGAAAGGCATAAAATTAAATGACGACATTGCCGAAGATTTGTCGATCATGCTGGCAAAGAACAAAGACAACCTTGCCAAGCTACTCAAAGGCACAACCGCAGACAGCATTTTGTCTCAGGAAGGCGCTGATGTAGTAAAGCTAACGGCTAACGGCTAGTTTATAAAAGGCGCTAGCCGCGCAGCAAGATTAGTCATTGAGAGTCAGGCTCGGCACTGTGGAAACAGTGCCGCCTTCTACTCTTTGAATTACTAACAATAGCGTATAGCGACTGCTAGCCGATTTCGCCTTTAAAGTTAAAGCGTTTAATAACGCCGTTTACATCACCAATTGTCGCGTGCAGGCGTTCACTGGCGGCAAGAGAAGCTTCGGAACTACGCTGCGTGTCGGCTGCGCCGTCAGCAATTTCAACAACCTGTTGGTTGATATGCTCAGCCACAGAGCTCTGCTCTTCTACTGCCGCAGACATTTCCATAGTCATTTCACTGATGCCTTTAACGGCCGTGTTAATTTCAGACAAGGCGCGCCGTGTCTCTTCGACAATTTCAGCACCTTGTTGTGCTGACTCAAGGCCTCGTGTAGACACCGTAACAGCGCGTTCACTGCGACTTGCCAATACCTGGATAATGTCGTGAATCTTGTCGGTTGATTCGCGGGTTTTAGATGCCAGAGCCCGAACTTCGTCGGCAACCACAGCGAACCCTCGCCCTTGCTCACCGGCGCGGGCAGCTTCAATAGCCGCATTCAGGGCCAACAAATTTGTTTGGTCGGCAATGGAAGAAATAATACTTGCAGCTTCCCCAATATCACTGGTTGACTGCGCTAATTCCGTCACCGTCTTTGAAATAGACTCTACTACTTCTTTCAATTCCACGATGGCCGCGGCGGCAGACTCTGCTTTCTGATTTCCGGTATTTACATTGCTGGCAGCTGTTTTTGCGCTTTCAGCATTGTTTTCTACCCGCTCTGCCACCTCCTGAATAGACTGCGACATTTGTGTTACCGCAGAGGCAATCTGTTGCGTGGCCTGATTCTGCTGCACCACCGCAGAACTGGTGCGCTCCGCCTGTTGATGAGTAGTATTGGCAATTTCCTCCAACCCGCTGGCCGAATCTTTTATCCGGGTCAACGCGGTACGGCTTCTTGCTAATTCGCAGCCTAGCACCAATTTGCCTCTTGCTACGGCCCCAAAATCGCTAAAATAAGTTTGTGACACCACGGGGCTGTCATAGGAGTCCGGGCTAAGTGAAATTAATGCTTCCCAATCACTCTCTGTCGCTTTGAACTGCCAGAATGCCATTATAACAAGTACAACAGCGGTCACGACCGCCGGCATCCACCCGTCCATAAAAGCAAGAAGCGCGACCAGAGGAATACCAGGGACCCAATACATACTGAATTTTTTAATAAAGTAGCTATACAATTCCGATGCGGGCGCAGCAGATTTACCTTCCAGAATACGGGCATAACGCGAACTTGCTCGGGCAATTTCGTGCTCCAGAGCTGGCACACGCACAGACTCATACCCTGCAATTCGACTTCCCTCATATACCGGTGTTACAAAGGCGGATACCCAGTAATGGTCGCCATTCTTGCGACGGTTTTTCACCAGGCCCATCCAGATACGACCGGCTTGCAACGTTTGCCACATTTCCTTGAACACGCCCGGAGGCATATCCGGGTGCCGCACCAAATTGTGGTTTTTACCAATTAGCTCTTCTCGCGAATAGCCACTGACTTCCACAAATTCCTCGTTGCAGTGAGTAATGATCCCGCGCTCGTCCGTGGCGGAAATCAATCTGTACTCTCTCGGAAATTTATACTCCCGTTGCGTGACGGGCTGATTATTACGCATACTGTAGTTGCTCCATTTCAATGTAGAGCATCCGGGTGCTCTATTCCACAGAATGGTCTTCACCGAAAATCTGTGCACCGCAAAGATAGGCAATTTGCGGATTTATCATATGTTTATACTAAAGTAGACCAACCTTTAAGATTTCCGCAAATTGCACGGTGATATTTTCGAGAGAATGGGAAAAATCTGCGTTCGGGCAACGTAGACAAAAGGCCAGAACGCCAAACAGCACCTAAGAGGTGCTGTTTTAAGTCTGAATCATGAGGGGCTGCAGGCGTATTTCTGCATTTTTTCATGCAGACTTTCGCAGGCAGTACGCATGGTTTTGTTAGTTGCTGAGACCGGCGCTGATCTGGTCGAGTAATGACGCAACCTGGCGACTCGCCTCTTCCATAGAAGCCAGTGCGCTTTCACACGCCTGAGTATCCTGTTGCAATGAAGCCCGCACAGCCTGCACACCAAAGCGATGAACGGAGGCATGCGGTGCATCCAAGCGTTTAAAAGCATCGAGTTTGCCAGCAGGCAAATGAGTGTTTTCGCTATACCATTTACCGAGGCGGCAACGAGTGTGGTCAGAAAAATCTTCGGCGGACTTGGAAGAACGTCCACAAATGACGGCGTACACTTCCGACTTCCATACAACATGGTCCAGCTTAACGGTCTGGATAAATGTTTGTGTGCTGGCACCGCGAATAGCAGCTTCCATAACGTCACAATGCGACACCATTTCATCGTAGTTGCCGTTTAAACGGGTAACACCATCGGCCAGGTGTGTATTGTTTTGCTGAAGCTCCGACACAGACGATACGGCTTTCTGAGTAGACTGAATAATACTCTTCACCAGCTCTGACACTTCATTGGCAGACTGATTAGTTTCATTTGCCAGCGACCGTACTTCGTCGGCCACAACGCTGAAGCCTCGTCCGGCATCCCCTGCGCGCGCAGCTTCAATTGCGGCGTTCAGTGCCAGAAGGTTTGTTTGATCAGAAATACTGGTAATCGTAGAGACAAACTTATTAATGTTGTCAGCGGTTTCCGACAAGCCCTCAATGCTGGTACTCATCGTATTCATCATCTCATTCAATCCGGCCATATCATCAATGATTTGCTGCAATGATTCTGATGACTCAGAGAACAAACGCTGGTTATCGGCAAGACTGTCTGTTTGCGCGGAAACCTGATGGTAAGACGCTAATACGGTTTCGCGGATCCCTTCAACCTGGCACAACGAATCCAACAGGCTACCGATAACGCCTTGTTCGCTGTTGTCTGCTTCCTGAGCAGCGGCCAGCTCTTGTCTTAACTGGTGGTTTTCAGCTTCCAGTGCGGCAACACGTTCTGCTAACTGAGACTGTTCTTTTTGTAGCGCTGAGACTTTCTGCAAAGCGCTGTCGTGAGTTGAGCGGGATACAAACACAGAGTAGGCTCCTTCTGTGGGGGCATATTATTATTAATGTGTATTAGGGGCTGTTGACCTTTGCTGTATGTTTTTGCAGCGAGTTGTGCGTCATTTAG
>NZ_CFIDRX010000038.1:0-28538 GCF_984433645.1 Marisediminitalea sp. | reverse complement strand
CACCGAAGTAACCTTTCGCCAGGTTGTCAGTAGACAGCGCAGCAGTGTGGTAAGTAGGCAGCGTGATCAGGTGGTGGAAGATACCTGCTTCGCGAGCCGCATCGGCCTGGAAGCTTTGGATTTTCGCATCAGCTTCTGCAGCCAGCTCTGAGTCATCATACTCTACAGACATCAGGTTAGCGCGGTCGTATGCAGATACGTCTTTGCCTTCATCTGACCATGCGTCAAATACTTGCTGACGGAAGTTCAGTGTCCAGTTGAATGATGGAGAGTTGTTGTAAACCAGTTTCGCATTCGGGATAACTTCACGAATTTGGTCAACCATGTCGCCGATTTGACGAACGTGTGGTTTCTCAGTTTCAATCCACAGCAGGTCAGCACCGTTCTGCAGGCTGGTGATACAGTCAAGTACACAACGCGCAACACCCGTGTCAGGCTTGAAGCGGAACAGGCCGTTAGGCAGACGCTCAGGCTTAACCAGTTCGCCATTTTGCTTCAGTACCAGGTCACCTTCGTTCAGGTCTGCTACTGAGTTAACTGGAGTAGTTTGCAGGAATGCATTGTACTGAGACGCCAGGTCACCTTCGCTGGTAGATACTGGGATCTTCTGAGTCAGACCTGCGCCTAATGAGTCAGTACGGGCAACGATAACACCGTCGTCAACGCCCAGCTCAAGGAAAGCGTAACGAACAGCATTGATCTTCGCCAGGAAATCTTCGTGAGGAACGGTTACTTTACCGTCCTGGTGACCACATTGCTTGGCATCAGATACCTGGTTTTCGATTTGGATACAGCAAGCTCCCGCTTCAATCATTTTCTTCGCTAGCAGGTAAGTGGCTTCTTCGTTACCGAAACCTGCGTCAATGTCAGCGATGATTGGTACTACGTGTGTTTCGTAGTTGTCGATTTGTGCCTGGATTGCTGCAACATCGCCGCCGTTTGCTTTAGCTGCGTCTAATTGCTTGAACAAGTCACCCAGTTCACGAGCATCAGCCTGACGCAAGAAGGTGTAAAGCTCTTCGATCAATGAGGCAACCGAGGTTTTCTCGTGCATTGATTGGTCTGGAAGAGGACCAAACTCAGAACGCAATGCAGCAACCATCCAACCAGACAGGTACAGGTAACTCTTTTTGGTAGTACCCTGGTGCTTTTTAACAGCCAGCATTTTTTGCTGACCTACGAATCCGTGCCAGCAACCTAATGATTGAGTGTACTGAGTACAGTCTGCATCGTACTCGGCCATGTCCTGACGCATAATCTTTGCGGTATACTTAGCAACGTCCAAACCGGTTTTGAAACGATTCTGAACAACCATACGCGCCGCGAACTCCGGGCTGATGGCATTCCAAGTACCATTGTATTGACTCTTTAGCGTGGCAACCTGTTCGATTGCATTTTGATAATCTGACATGACTGTCTCTCCTTCACGAAAATAATAAATGCGTTGGTGATAACACCTGAGGCGTTGTCATCGACTTCTTTTCCATCCTAGGTCCACATTTGAAATAAAAGAAATATATAATGCTCATTATCGTCATAATTTTTGTGAATGTTTGCGTGAGTGATTTCCTATCACCAGGTATGAATCTCAGACTAGCCAATGGGTTAATGGGCAAATGAAGTAAAAAAAAACTATTATTAAGAGATAGCAACGACAGGAATATGTAATGAGTAATATCCTTTCCTCAGTAGACCAGCGTACGAAGTTGGTGGGAGAGAACCGGCTAGAGTTATTGCTCTTCCGGTTGGGGACCCGGCACACTTACGCGATCAACGTGTTTAAAGTAAAGGAAGTGATTACCATTCCCAAGTTAAACACCATGCCTGGCGCTCACGGCAATCTATGCGGAGTCACAGTATACAGGGGGCTCACTATCCCCATAATTGACCTGCGGCAGGCCATTCATTTCCGCGCAACGAATAATCAGCCAGACACGCATCGCAATGTCATCATTACCGAGTATAACCGTTCAGTACAGGGCTTTATGATTGGCGATGTTGTCAGAATAGTGAATACGTCCTGGGGAAATATTCAACCGCCACCCAAGAGTGTAGGTAAATCCAATTTTCTAACCGCTATCACTCAGATTGATATTGGGGGTAAACAAGAGCTAGTCGAAATCATCGATGTCGAAAAAGTGCTGGCAGAAATTGTTGAATACGATGTATCTATTTCAGAAGACGTACTCGATTCTGTCGTGGTTGAGCACCTAAAAGGTAAGCGAATTTTAATTGTGGATGATTCTTCAACTGCCAGGAAGCAGATCCGCGACACGCTTGAGCAATTGGGTATTGATATCATCGAGTGTCACAATGGCGCTGAAGCACTGGCACTGCTGAAAGAATGGGCAAATGAAGGTATTAAAGTCACCGAGAGGCTACTGATGATGTTTACCGATGCGGAAATGCCAGAAATGGATGGCTATCGGTTAACATCTGAAGTGCGTTCCGATGAACGCATGGCGGATTTATTTATTGCGCTGAATACGTCACTCAGCGGCAGTTTTAACGAAGCCATGGTAGAGAAAGTGGGTTGTAACCGCTTTATCTCTAAGTTTCAGCCCGATATGCTGGTAGACGTAGTGCAACAACGAATGAGAGAGTTGTTGCAGGAATCAGACTAAATGGTCTGATTTTTACAATTTTCCATGTGAATTCGGTAACTTGCCCGGTATACTGGTACAGCGTTTAACCTGTTGTTTAATCAGCTCGTCGGATTGGTACTTCGATGCTATCAGTGGGCGCTATACACTTCAGTAATCCGAATTCTAAAAGGAAAATAATGTGCGACAGAACTTGCTTGCGGTAGCGGCCGCAACACTTTTTTTGACTGCCTGTAATGCCACGTCTGATGCATTATTGCCCAAGACGTCTCATCAGCCCGAGAAACCGAAGAATGTGATCATGATCGTATCAGACGGAATGGGGCCGGCTTACACGACCGCTTATCGAAATTTCCGTGACGACCCTGCCACCCCACAAGTGGAATCAGTCATTTTTGATCGTATTTTCGTTGGAAATGCCAGCACGTATCCGGCTCAGGAGTCTGGGTTTGTTACCGATTCAGCTGCAGCAGCTACGGCTTTGGCCGCTGGCGTAAAAAGCTATAACGGCGCAATTGGCGTTGATGTTAACAAACAGCCTGTTGAATCCGTTCTACAAAAAGCAAAAGCGCTTGGTATGAAGACGGGTATAGCGGTGACATCGCAAATTGTGCACGCTACCCCTGCTGCCTACATGGCACATAATGAAAGCCGCAAGAATTACAATGCCCTGGCAGACAGTTTCTTTGATCACAAAATCAATGGTGAGTTTACTGCGAACGTTATGCTGGGCGGCGGAACACAGTATTTCGAGCGTGAAGACCGCGATGTAACGGCTCAGTTCATTGACGCCGGCTATGCCTATGTTGATACGTACAATAAGTTAGCCACGATTCCCGCCGGCGAAAACGTGCTGGGGCTGTTCGCACCCGTCGGCTTACCTTGGGTGTTGGATGATAAGCGTAAAAACCGTCTTGCTTACTTAACTGAACATGCAATTAAACACCTTGAAAACGACAATGGCTTTTTCCTGTTAGTTGAGGCCAGCCAGGTGGATTGGGCAGGGCATGCCAATGATATTGCTTCGGCAATGGCTGAAATGCATGATCTCAATTTAACCCTGGAGTATTTGTATCAGTACGTTCAGGAAAACCCTGACACGCTGGTGGTACTTACCGCTGATCACAGCACCGGAGGGCTGACTATTGGTGCTCGCGGCCAATACGCCTGGGAACCAGAGTGGTTGAAGCACCTGACTGCGTCGCCTTCATCTATTGCTATTGCGTTGCCTCAGGCTGCGGATCCGGTCGCTTTTGCAACGGAAAAGCTAGGCTTCACTCTGAATGAAGAAGAAGCAAAGCAAATTATTGCACTGGCAAAATTAAAAAGCACGCGAGCCATCGAAACGGGCATCAAATCGCTGTTAGACATTCGCACAAATACCGGCTGGACAACCGGTGGCCATACAGGCGTAGACGTGGAAGTATTTGCATTTGGCCAGGGACATGAGTCTTTCTACGGTCAGTACGACAATACCGATATTGCTAAAAAGATATTCTCTTTGTTGCCTGATGCGTCGCAGCAGACAATGACTGAGGAAAAAGCAACGGTTAAGCCTACCTCTGCTGAAGGCTGTGATTTTGAAAAAGACTGGCGTTGCCAGTAACGGATATGTAATACGAAAAACGCCGGCTAAAAGCCGGCGTTCTTATTTGGGGGTAAGGTCATAGGCAGTGACGTTAATCTTACGAATCTCACACGGCATGAACCTGATTTACTGATTAATAAAACTTTCTATGTCTTCGCCGGTTATCTTGCCAATCTGGCTGAATAAATACCACAATGCTCCCACCAACATGATCATTGACGGCACTACGATTACTGGATAACTCAGTGCCGTCATTCTGCCGAGTTCTTCGGTGTAAGCCGTGGTACCTGGCTCACTGACCAAAATAACCTTAGCCAGAATATAATTCAGCGCTGAAGAGAGGAAGAACGAGCTTGCCACGATATACGAGCAGTGTTTAACCTTTTCGCCAAACACCGCTTGCTTACCTTGTTTGTCGAGTACGTCGTTCAGGTGAGGCCAGTTAATGATTTGGTCGTTGAGGATAAGTAATTTAACCAGTGGTTTGTCTGTCATTTGGGTAACGAGTACGGCGATGCCGATTATCGCTGGAATTGTGGCTTCTTTGATCGCGATATATTCCGCGGGTAGCTTAAGCAGGCTAATACCGCCGGTGAGCAGTACGCTGACAATCCCTAGAATAGAGAAACCATTTACTTTCCCGCTTTGCTTCAAATCCCATAAGCCATAACCCAAAGGGAAACTGAGTGCAGCAACGATACTCCATGCAGGCCCTAAATAGTCCTCCGAGCTGGTGTAACTCATGACGAGTACCGGAATCACAATATTAAATGCCAGATTTGGCAGAAAGCCCTGATTAGCTGGCTTATTGGCTTGTGGCGAAGTTTCACTCATAGGAAATCTAAAATCTCTTGGGGTTAACCGGTTTTGGCCCATAACCTGGCGCTCAGCACGCCCATAACAAAACCAAAGAAATGGTATTCAAAGGATACAAATCGCTGTGTCGGCAATACACCAAATATCATACCGCCATATAAAAATGCTATCACCAGTGAAATTAACAATAAATGTAACTTTTTGCTATAAAAGCCGGCGACCACTAAAAAGCCAAATAAGCCGTACACAATGCCACTTGCCCCAATATGCATAGCATTGCGACCCAATACCCACACACATAAGCCGGCACCCAGCCAAATTAACAGCATACTTTTTATGAATACGGCTCGTCCCCATTGCATGGCTAATCCGGCAAACAGCAGCAGCGGCAGGAAATTACTGGCAAAGTGAGTCAGACTGCCATGTAGCCATGGGGCTGTAACGATTCCGCTCAGGTGAGATATATCCCGAGGGCGCAAACCAAATTGATTCAGGCTATTCGCCAGGATCAGGTTTAAAAATTCTACGCCGAGTAAACTCAAAGCGATTGCGGCGAGCCAGCGAATTTGTGTTGTCATCGTCCAGGGCGTCATGCAAAACCTCAAAGTATGATATGCGGTAAATAGCGGGATAAGTCCTGGGTAATAACGGAGCTGTCTTCTCTAATCGACATGCCCGCAGGTTCATCATTTACCAGCCAACTGCCAATCAATACATAATTTCCTTCGTATTGAGGCAGGGAATGAAACTGCTGGTATATAAACCCCTCCTCACCATAAGGACCGTCCGACAGTGGCACCGCTTTTTGCGTGTCATCAATCAATGAGATATTGGCGCCTTCGCGTGAAAACAAGGGCTTTTTAATCCATTTTCCATGACGCAGACGCAGTGGATCGTCTTCAAAAAAGGCGGGAAGCAGGTTAGGGTGGTTCTCAAATTCCTGCCATAACATGGGCAGCAGCGCTTTGTTTGACAAGACCGCTTTCCAGGCGGGCTCCAACCACTCAACCTCAGCGCCAGGCAAGGCATCGCCAAACGATTCCCTGAGCATAAATTCCCATGGGTACAATTTGAAACAGTGTGTAATGGCGTCATCGGCCAGGTCAGTAAAATACCCGGTATCACCCAGGCCGATTTCTTCGACATAAAGAAAGGGAGCGCTGACCCCGGCGGTGGATGCACAGTCTTGTAGATACTGAACGGTACCGCGATCTTCTACCGAGTCCTGACAGCAACTAAAGTGAATGTGATGGAAGCCGTACTGATGTTTCAGTGCCGCAAACCGGTTCACCAGTTTCTCTTGCAGAGAATTAAACTGATCTGCACCACGCGACAGTTTGCCAGCATTAACCTGTTGTTCCAGCCATAACCATTGCCAGAAGCCAGTTTCGTACAGTGAAGTTGGGGTGTCGGCGTTATTTTCCAGTAATTTGGCGGGATGTTTGCCATCGTAGACCAGATCTAACCGGGAATATAACGACGGGGACTGCTGACGCCAGCTTTCGGCAACAAAATCCCAGTGTTGTTGTGGGATTTGAAAGCGCTGCATGAGCGCTTCGCTGTTAATCACTTTGTCGACCACGTGCAAACACATCTGGTGCAGCTCGGCGGTAGGGTCTTCAATGTCCTGTTCTACCTGTTTCAACGTAAATTGGTAATACGCTGATTCGTCCCAGTAGGGCTGGCCATACATAGTGTGAAAATGAAAACCGTACTCGGTGGCCAGCTGCTGCCAGTTACTCCTGGGTTGGCATGCCATTCGAAACACGAATTAACCACCCCAACCACTGGATTTACTGCTGCTGCCCCAACTTGACTTGGCGCGTACTGTACTGCCAAAACCACCGCGGTTAATGGTGCGGTTTACTGTCGGCTTTGGTTTGTATACAGACGAAGGCGCATAATATGAGCGGCGACGAATATCGCCATCAAATACATAGCCATTGGACGTCACCCAGCGTGACCGAAACGGGGAGTAGGGGGAAAACGACGTGTACAAAGGCTGTGAATAGTAGGGGGAAGGCTGCATTAGCCGACTCACAATAAAGCCTGCCATAAAGGGCATGAAAAAGCTGCCCGATTGGGATTGCACATATTGGCAGCGTTCGTTGCCGAACTCATACTCACAGTCATTCTGACTATTAAAGCGTGGTGCTGTGCGGTTGTGTTCTTCAATAGCAGACTCAAAGGCCGCCTGACATTGGCCTACCGCATCCGGATTGTCCTGTTTACAGTCGTCGACTGACACATATATTTTAGATGCATCCCGATCTTCACCACAGGCTGACAAAAAGACGGTTGCAATGCCAACGGCGAGGGGCTTTAACGAGAATGCCTTGCGCATACTGTGCAAAGCGATATGTTTGGAACGTTTCTGTGTGTGGCTCATCGTTCGCTCCTAGTAGGTCATACATGCAGCGTTGAGTAATCCTACAGCTACCGAAACGGCTGCTAACATAACACCCGCAGAGATTTCATTGTTGTTAATACGCTCAGCAATTTTCGGCATAAAGGTAAAGCGCAGCAATGCAAAGGCAAAGCTTTGCGCAATCACGGCAACTACGCCCCACAGAGTGAAGTCGATTAATCCCAGTGAGTTTGATGCTGCACTGGCCAACGCCAGACTGAAGCCGATCATGGCGCCGCCAAACCCAATGGCCGCAGAGACGTTTTGTTGCTCTTTAACCAGCTTCCATTCGTCGTGGGGGGTCACAAACGCATACACTATTTTAAAGATAAACAGGTACACGATTGAGATCGCAAAATACATCGCAAAATTGGCTAACCCGGCCATTGAATCCATTACGATTTCCATGTTGTATTCCTCTTTTTTTTAGCCGTTGATACGGATATCTGCAGGTTGAATATCGAAGCCGGTACTCACCACCAGACAGCGGTCAGCGTTTTGGCCTACTATTTTTTCTTCGCCAGCAACTAGCAGAGATTCGGTGTTGCCGTCGCTCAGGTGTCTTTCGTACAGCATCATAAACTGGTCAGTTTCGCTGACGTCTTCATCTTCTTCATAGGTTTTTTCGGTCACGGCCACCGGCGGCGATACGTCGCCTACGGCATCCCAGACACGCGTAAATTCGTATCCTTCTAACTCATAAACCGGCTTTGAAATGCCATCAGCGAGACATTGTTTCCACTGGGATTCAGTGCCAATGGTTGTGGTTGAATAGAAGTACCATAACTTGACGTCAGTGATGTGGTTTTCAGTCATGCCGCCATCGAGAACAACTTGCAAAAAGGCGTCATCGTCGGTGTAAAAACGCAGGAGCGTTCCACCGGTGTCGAGCTCTGCCTGGCCAACCGCCTGGATAAGGTGCTTGGAGGCCGGGTTTTCGATACACAATTCGGGCGTGATTAATTTGAGTTTCAGGGCGTCTAATTCAAAGGAGCCGCCCAGGTAAAGCCCCATGACTTCAGGAGCCTGAGGTTTTTTGGGTTGTTCAGATTTAAACCATTTCTTAAACATTGTCTGACTCCGTAATGGCTTGCCAATCGATGTCGGTTATCCGTTGTTTTGCAATGTAATACAGTTTGTCTTGAGGCGCGATCAGGGTATCAAGAGACGGGTTCAGGGTAACATCCTGCGTGCGTCCTGATGGCGCATAACCAATTAAGGTGGCATCGTAGTGGCGCTTAAAAGCGAAGAATAATTGCTGATAGGGCAACGCGTCATTGCTGGCTGGCAGTGACAGCGAGAACTGTGCTTGCCCGTCGTCATCCACGCTCAGTAAATCGTGATGAAGTGCACTGGAGCCGGGATCAAATGCCGCTTTTGCCAGCATCTCAACGGCAACACTGGGGGTGCATTCCACCTGTGGGCAATGCTGCTGGAGTAACCCAACCAGGCTCTCATCAGCAAAATAGGCTACCTGATGCGCTGACGGGTTTTTCTGTGAGCAATACAGTGCCGTGGTCAGGGTTAAATCGTCCTGAGGGTTATCTATGAGAATGGTCGATGCGTCGGCAATACAAGCCTTGTCCATATCTTCATCGCGGTTAAACGATTCTACTTTTACAAATTCGACTTGCCCGGGCATGGGGTTGGTAATATCCGCTCGCACACAAAGCACGATATCTGGTCTTTCCGGCAGTGACTCACGTTCCTGCAGTAACAGTTTCAACAACAGCAAAGTACGTTGTTCGTTCCAGCCGATCACCAGAATGTGATTAGTCACAGACAGAGTTGATAATCCCATTAGCCCTTTTCTCCATTGATTTCCAACAAATGCTGCAATACGGCCAATGACCATTGCAAAAATACTTAACCCCAGAGGAATGACATAAAACGCGACGATTAATTTACCCGCATCGGTTTGAGGTGATAAATCACCATAGCCAACTGTCGAGCCAGTAACCGCGAGCCAGTATAAGAAATCAATACTGCCTGTTAATGTTTGTTCTTCTGCTGCCCACAGCAATAACCAGGAAGTTACCGCATAGAAAAGCGAGGCAAGTACAATGGTGTACCACTTCGATTCGGCAAAATAGTGCAGCATAACGCGTCGTATTTTTGTCCACATAATGCGTTAGAAATTCGTCCGTGTTGTTGAATTCTGTATCAACATCTTCGCAAAAAAAGAAGGGGCATGACAACCTGTATTGCTACTGATTGCCTGCCCCAATGGTTGGCCTGTGGCCGGGGAAATAAAGCATGAAGCCGCTTATTTACCCAGTATTCTTGCCAATTCGTCGTCAGCAGACGTGCTGCCGCCTTTGATACCGGCTTCGGCAAGGCGCTTTTCTAAATCGCTGGAAGACTCGTTGGTGGCAAGCTCTTCCGCTGCCTCAAGCTCTGCACTGCGCATTTTCTGCTTTTCCTGAATACGACTCAGTGATTCCGTTGCCGTTTTCATTTTACTGTTGGCTCCCATGTGGCGGGATGACACGGCAACCTGAGCTTTTTGAACGCTTTCCGTTGCTTTCACCATATCAACCTGTTGCTCCAGGCGACGCAGATTGGCTTTTGCCTGCTGAATGTTCTTCGCCAAATTAGCTTCAGACGCATTAAACTGATCAAGGTATTGTTGTTCCTGATCGCGTTCTTCTTTTAACTCGCTAACTTTCTGGGCACAATCAAGCGCTAATTGACGATCGGTGTCGATCGCCTTGCGAGCATGGGCTTCGTATTCAGCAATCGACTGATTGAAGCCGTCGACTTTCTGTTGCGACAATTTACACTTGGCCAGAATTTGAGTGCGCGCATGATCCGACTTGCGTAGCTCTTCTTTCGCTTCCCGAATTTCCTGTTCAAGGATTCTGATTGCCTGGCTGTCTGCCACAGCCTGAGCAGCTTCCGTAGCGCCACCTTTTACCGCAGTAATGAGTTTTTTCCACACAGACATAATGATCTCCTTAAAGGTTATTTCAGGTGCGTTTCATACGCATCAAGAAAGGCCGCAACGTTTTGAAATAACGTTGTGACTTCAATTTGAATACTCTCTGCTTTTGACTGTGCGCTCAGCGCTCCGAAAGCAGTGTAATATTCTTCACCGTTGATATTTGAGATGGCCACGGTGGTCAGTGGGAATAGCATGTGTGTAGATAAAATGTCGTGGTCCAATGCCGCTTTGTCTTTTACCTGCGACGACTCAAACAACAGACTCTCTACAATAATTTGTTCTCCGCTAATGGCTAACCAGGCGTCCAGTCCATCCTGATTTGCTATAAGCAAACATTCCTTTTCGCGGGTGACAACCAGGTCATCCATGTCGGTAAACAGGGACTCGAGTTTTTCCAGATCCCAATCCATAACGTCTCTCCTAAGCGATTAAAGTCAACGCGACCACTCTAGTCAGATTCATCGGTTCGATGCAACAATTTTGCTACAATTAGCAGGCAAAGCTTGATGAATCTGATGATGTTGTGTTGCCATCTCGATAACAACGCAACAAAGTGTAGACAAAGAGCACACTTGTCGTCAATAATTATTATGTCTTTATGTGTAAAAAGATGTGTCAATGTAAAATATAATTCACAAAAGGGGCTTTCGTGAAGGATCGGAATCAGTGGCGACAAGCGGTACAGCGAATAGTACGTTCAGAAATGTCGATTCGGGGTGTGAAGTACCAGGGCTTAAGCGACAGACTGGCTGAAATTGGGATTGTCCAATCGGCGGATAACCTGAGAAATAAGGTCAATAAAGGCATACTCGGTGCTGACCTGTTGTTGCAAATACTGTTTGTGCTTAATGCAAGGGCGTTATCGAAAGAGACTATCGAAGCCGTGTTAGGTGAACACGACTGAGCGAAAGTACTCTGTGGTGTGTTTGAAAATAGGCGTTGGGGTCTGTCTGCGATATCATGGCAACACGCGGACACTAAAGTACTACGCTATTTTCTGTTCCTGAAAATAAAAACCCAGCCAAACGGCTGGGTAAGAAGGAAAGGAAGATGGGAGAACATCATCGCTTCTGGATATATAGTAATCCTAATATGTTCTGAGGGAAGTGCTTTGATGTATAAATGCGCATTCGTAAGTATAGAAAAAAATACCTAAACTTAATGGGAGAAATGGCGCAATTCTCTGCATGCTAGTAATTACGTGTGTTTGCAGAGAATATGGTAAACTTTAACGATTAAGTGCGGAAAAATTTAATTGTATCCTTTTTAACCTTTTGTCTAATGGTTAAACCACGGACAAACATAGAAAAAAACAATATTAGTATCGATTTTCCATGAAATTATCAGATTTTAGCTTCACATTGCCTGAGCATTTAATTGCCAAATACCCCACACCAGATCGAACCGCCAGTCGTTTACTTCACCTGAACGGCACGACCGGAGACGTACATCATAAGCAATTTCAGCAAATGCTTGACCTGGTTGAGCCTGGCGACCTGTTGGTCTTCAACAATACCCGTGTTATTCCTGCCCGGTTACTGGGGCAGAAGGCTAGCGGCGGAAAAGTTGAAGTGCTCATCGAGCGTATTGTTGACGATAACAATGCGCTGGCACATGTGCGGGCCAGCAAAGCGCCAAAGCCCGGCACGGATTTATTGCTGGAAGGCGCGGTAAGTGTCACGGTAACCGGACGCCAGGATGCCCTGTTTGAACTCCGGTTCAACGGTGATGCGACCGTTCTTGAGCAACTGGAGCAATACGGCCACATGCCATTGCCACCTTACATTGACCGACCTGACGAGCAAGCCGACAAAGAACGGTATCAAACCGTGTACAACCAGGCGCCTGGCGCAGTAGCGGCGCCCACAGCGGGGCTGCATTTTGACGATGCGCTGCTGGAGCGTTTACAGCAGAAAGGGGTAAATCTTGCTTACGTCACCCTGCATGTCGGTGCGGGTACGTTTCAGCCTGTTCGGGTAGATAATATCCTCGAGCACAAAATGCACAGCGAATTTGCCATTGTTCCAGAGCACGTGGTGAATGCCGTTCGGGCAACCAAGGCGGCCGGAAAACGCGTCATTGCGGTGGGAACAACGTCGGTCCGTTCACTGGAATCCTCTGCGCTTGAAGCAAGCAAAGGCGAGGTGCTGGTACCGTATCAATCTGATACTGACATATTCATCTATCCGGGATTTGAGTTTAAGGTTGTGGACGCCATGTTTACTAACTTCCACTTGCCGGAATCCACACTGATCATGCTTATTAGTGCCTTTGCGGGTAAAGACAATGTACTTGCTGCATACGAGCAGGCTATTGAGCAGGAATACCGTTTTTATAGCTACGGCGACAGTATGTTTATCGAAAAAGCGACAAACGCATGATCTCTGCTTAATAGCTGGTATAATCCGCCCTCAATTGAACATCGACAGGTGCCTTATAGCCAAATTCGTGGCGGGCGGCTGGTTCAGACAGGATAATCAACACAATGCAATTTGAATTACTACATACCGATGGTAAGGCCCGACGCGGCCGTCTCGTTTTCGAGCGCGGCGTTGTGGAAACTCCGGCGTTTATGCCCGTGGGGACTTACGGTACGGTAAAGGGGATGACCCCGGAAGAGCTGGAAGACAGCGGTGCACACATTTGTTTGGGTAATACCTTTCACCTAATGCTGCGCCCGGGTACCGGTATCATCAAACAGCACGGCGACCTGCATGACTTTATGCACTGGGACAAGCCTATTCTTACCGATTCCGGTGGTTTCCAGGTGTTTAGTCTGGGTGATCTGCGTAAGATCACTGAAGAAGGCGTAACCTTCCGCTCACCCATCAACGGCGAGAAGATTTTACTGACGCCGGAAAAGTCCATGGAAGTACAGCGCGATCTGGGTTCCGACATCGTTATGATCTTTGACGAATGTACCCCATATCCGGCCACCGAACAGGAGGCGCGTATTTCAATGGAGCTATCACTTCGCTGGGCAAAGCGCAGCAAAGACGCGCACGGCGACAATCCTTCAGCGCTTTTCGGTATTATCCAGGGCGGTATGTACGAAGATTTGCGTGACGTATCTCTGGCCGGCCTGGAAGACATTGGCTTTGACGGCTACGCCATTGGCGGTTTGTCTGTGGGTGAGCCCAAAGACGACATGATTCGCATTATCAATCACACTGCGCCTAAAATTCCGGAAAACAAACCGCGTTACCTGATGGGCGTGGGTAAGCCGGAAGACATTGTAGAAGCGGTTCGTCGTGGAATTGATATGTTCGATTGCGTGATGCCAACCCGCAATGCGCGAAATGGTCATTTGTTTGTCACGGAAGGTGTGATAAAAATCCGCAACGCGAAACACAAGCACGATACCGGTCCATTGGATGAAAATTGTGATTGTTACACTTGCAAAAACTATTCGCGGTCATATTTACATCATCTCGATAAGTGTAATGAGATCCTCGGTGCACGCCTGAATACCATTCACAATCTGCGGTATTATCAGCGTGTAATGCAAGGGTTACGCGACGCCATCGCCAATGATGCGCTGGATGCATTTGTAGAAGAATTCTACGCACAAAAAAACATGCCGGTACCGGCTTTATAACAATTTAAACGGGGAACATTATGAGTTTATTTATTTCAAACGCCTACGCACAATCAGCCGGTGGAAGCGCTCAGGGCGGTGGTCTTGAAATGTTGATCATGCTGGGTGTATTCGGCCTGATTTTCTACTTCCTGCTGTACCGTCCGCAGGCAAAACGCGTAAAAGAGCACAAAGCACTGGTGTCTTCACTGGGTAAAGGTGACGAAGTGCTGACCCAGGGCGGGTTAGTTGGACGTGTAACCAAAGTGTCTGACGAAAAAGACTTTATTGAGATTGCATTAAACGACGCAACGAATATTGTTGTGCAAAAAACAGCGGTTAGCGCTGTGTTGCCTAAAGGCACAATGAAGTCTATTTAATAACCGCTCACCGGGTACCTTGGACATAGGTGCCCGGTTAAGGGAATGTCCGTGTTAAATCAAAATTCTATTTTTAAGGTCCTGGTGGTCCTGGTGCTGGTGGCGATGTGTAGTTTGTATGCACTGCCCAATATTTACGGCGAAGACAACGCTGTACAAATTTCTGCATCACGCAACTCCACGGTGACCGAAGCCCTCGAATCCAGAGTGTCAGATATTCTGGCAGACAACGATATTGCCAAAAAGTCCATCGAGTTTGAAAACGAGCAAATTCTGATTCGTTTGAATGATTCTGACAGCCAGTTGCGTGCACGTGACTTACTGGACCGCGAACTAGGCGATGACTATGTGGTTGCTATGAATCTGGCGGCAGATACACCAGAGTGGCTGGAAAGCCTTGGTGGTGAGCCGATGAAACTGGGTCTGGATTTGCGTGGCGGTGTTCACTTCCTGATGGAAGTGGATATGAACGAAGCCATTGCGAAAGCGCTGGAAGACGCCGAAAGCGATTTTCGTACTGCGTTGCGCGAAGAAAAACTCCGTTACCGCGCAGTCAATGTGCGTGATGGTCATATTGATATTCAGTTCCGTGACGAAGAAACGTTGGATAAAGCGGAATTCTTCCTCAAAAACCGCAACCGCGATCTGACTTACCAGGAATTAGACGGTCTGGTATTACGTGCTCAGTTTGCCGAAACCAAACTAGCTGAAATTCGTGATTACGCGGTAAAGCAAAACATCACCATTATTCGTAACCGGGTTAATCAGTTAGGTGTTGCTGAACCTGTAGTGCAGAAGCAAGGTGCAGAACGTATTGTTGTTCAGTTACCGGGTATTCAGGACACCGCGCGTGCCAAAGAAATCCTTAACGCGACTGCTACCCTGGAATTCCGTATGGTTGACCAGGATAACGACGTACGTGACGCTCAGCAAGGCAGGGTACCGCCGGGTTCTCAGTTACTGAACGACAAAGACGGTCGTCCGGTGTTGCTGAAGAAGCGCGTGATCGTGAAAGGTAACCACATTATCGACGCGAATAGCGGTGTCGATGAATACGGTTTGCCTCAGGTTAGCATCTCTCTGGACTCGGAAGGCGGCAACAAGATGTCTCGCGGCAGCCGCGAAAACATCGGCGAACCGATGGCAACTGTGTTCATTGAATACAAAGCCACAGGTGATCGCGACGCCAATGGTAAATTGATTTTCGAGCGTCATGAAGAAGTGATCAATGTGGCGACCATTCGTTCTCAGTTTGGTAGCAGTTTCCGGATCACAGGTCTGGATTCGCCTAAAGAAGCCCGCGACCTGAGCTTGCTGCTTCGCGCAGGTGCGCTGATTGCACCTATCCAGATTGTGGAAGAACGTACCGTAGGTCCGAGCCTGGGTCAGGAAAACATTGATTTAGGTATGCAGGCCATTATATGGGGTCTGGCGCTGGTCATGGTGTTCATGCTGATTTACTACAAAGCATTTGGTATTGTCGCCAATATCGCGCTGGCGGTGAATCTGGTAATGATTGTGGGCATTATGTCAATGATCCCGGGGGCAACCCTAACGTTGCCAGGTATGGCCGGTATCGTACTTACCGTCGGTATGGCCGTTGATGCCAACGTGCTGATATTCGAACGTATTCGTGAAGAGCTTCGCGACGGCAGAAGCCCTCAGCAAGCCATTCACCATGGCTACGACAGTGCGTTCTCGACTATTTTAGATGCCAATATCACCACCTTTATTGCGGGTCTTATTCTGTTCGCAGTGGGAACCGGCCCAATTAAAGGGTTCTCAATTACCCTGATGATCGGTATTGCAACCTCCATGTTTACAGCGATTCTGGTAACACGCGTTATCGTTAATGCTGTGTGGGGCGGCCGCCGTGTAAGTAAGCTGGCGATATAGGAGCACGATCATGCAATTATTAAAGTTAAAAGAAACCATCAACTTCATGAAGCTGCGTTTGCCAGCGATGGTGCTGTCAACCGTGCTAATTCTGGGCTCGTTAGTGTCTCTGGGCGTAAACAGCCTGAACTGGGGCCTGGACTTTACGGGCGGTACCTTGATTGAAGTGGGTTACGAAGACGCCGCCGATTTGGAAGCGATTCGTCTGCAGTTAGCTGAGAACAATTTCCCGGATGCGGTAGTGCAAAACTTCGGTAGCAGTACCGACGTGCTTATTCGTATTGCTCCGCGGGAAGGCGTTAAAGCGGCGACCATTGGCGATCAGGTTATCGAGATTTTGCGTGCAGCTAATGCCGGTGTTGAAAAACGCCGTATTGAGTTTGTTGGCCCGAACGTAGGTGAAGAACTTACCGAGCAGGGCGGCCTTGCCATGTTGGTTGCGTTAATCTGTATCCTGATTTACGTTGCGGCGCGCTTTGAATGGCGCTTCGCGCTGGGCTCAGTGTCTGCGTTGGTTCACGACGTGATCTTAACGTTGGGTTTGTTCTCCGTGCTGCAACTGGAATTCGACTTAACGGTACTGGCGGCAGTACTGGCGGTTATCGGTTACTCGCTTAACGATACCATCGTTGTGTCTGACCGTATCCGCGAAAACTTCCGCAAAATCCGTAAGGGTGAGCCGGTTGAGATCATCAATATCTCTTTAACGCAAACCTTAAACCGTACCATCATAACCTCATTAACCACGGTACTGGTGCTGTTGGCACTGTTCTTCGTGGGTGGGGCGTTAATTCACGGCTTTGCGACCGCATTGCTGTTTGGTGTGGTAGTAGGTACTTACTCGTCTATCTATATCGCGAGTTCAGTTGCCCTTGCCCTGGGAATCAGTAAAGAAGATCTGATGCCACCACAGGTTGATAAAGAAGGTGAAGATTTGGATGCTATGCCATAGCAGCTAAAGTTATAGCGTAAAGCCGCCCTCGGGGCGGCTTTTTTATTGGTTATCGAACTTCAACCGACGCAGCAAGTTTTGCCAGTAGCTTTTTACCGATACCTTTAACGTTTACCAGGTCATCCACTGAGCTAAACGGACCCTGCTCCTCACGGTAAGCTACAATAGCCTGGGCTTTACTTTTACCGATACCCGGTAACGCCATCAATTGTTCAACATTCGCGGCGTTCAGGTTAACCAGCGTGTGTTTGCTGGCGACATGTTCAACGCTGTCCATAGAAGTGAGTGCCTCAGCACATGCGGAGCTGGCGCCGCAAACCGATGTCAGTAAAAGCGCCAGGAAAGTCAGTATACGAGTATTCATTGTTTGTGTTCCTTTTCAATCATGGGATAGGTGTACCTGGCCATAGCGAGAGTAAGTCAGATAACAACAAACTCATCATTGGCTGGGTACATACACCTTAACGCTTGAGTTGGAAGTGGGGCAGTACTGAAAAAGACCAGTTTTAGTGAAGTGAGGAATGACGGGCATAAAAAAAGCAAGCCAGTTGGCTTGCTTTAGAACAGGGTGTAGATGCCGTTTACAGGCGGTCAAGTACCGCTTGGGTAAACTCTGTGGTGCCGTGCTGGCCACCCAAGTCACGGGTAGTACGGTCACCAGTCTCAATGACGTCTTTCAGTGCAGTGCGGATACGCTCGGCTTTATCGGCCATGCCCAGGTACTCCAACATCTGTACAGAAGCCAGGATAACGCTGGTTGGGTTAGCCAGGTTTTTGCCTGCGATATCAGGTGCAGAGCCGTGAACGGCTTCAAAGATTGCACAGTCACCGCCAATGTTCGCGCCAGGTGCCATACCCAGGCCGCCAACCAAACCGGCACACAGATCAGACAGGATGTCACCAAACAAGTTGGTCGTTACAATGACGTCGAACTGGTGAGGGTTCATCACTAATTGCATACAGGCGTTGTCTACAATCATTTCCTTTGACTCGATATCCGGGTACTTTTCACCGATTTCACGAGCGACTTTCAGGAACAGACCAGAAGTCGATTTCAGGATGTTTGCTTTGTGAACCGCTGTTACTTGTTTGCGACCTTCACGGCGTGCCAATTCGTAGGCGAAAGTAACGATTTTTTCAGCGCCTTCACGGGTAATCTTACTCAGTGCTTCTGCTTCAGTGCCGTCTTCAGAGACAACCTGACCCAGGCCTGAGTACATACCCTGCGTGTTTTCACGCACTGTGATAATGTCAATATCTTCGTAGCGCGCCTTGGTGCCTTTAAAGGACAGCACAGGACGAACGTTTGCATACAGTTTGAATTGCTTGCGCAGGCTTACGTTAATTGATGTAAAGCCTTCACCTACTGGGGTTGTTAGCGGGCCTTTCAGGGTGACTTTGTTTTTCGCGATCAGGTCCAGTGTTTCCTGAGGCAGTAATTCACCGTGATTTTCCAGTGCTACCAGGCCGGCATCTGCATAATCGTAGGCAAAGTCACAACCCACTTTGTCCAGAATTTGCGTAGCAGCATCAATGATATCCGGGCCAATACCATCTCCGCGGATGACAGTAATACGTTGTTGAGTCATCAGAGATCCTTAATAACTTGTACTGATTCGTTAGGTAATTTTGCTTTGGGGTAAGTGTAGCGTAAATTTCTGTAATTACAGATTTGAACCGATGACGCTCATTCATACTACCGGTTTTGCTACACCAGAGGGGCCATTATCGTGTGATGTTGTTTTGTGTCTCGCACGCGGCGACACCCTCCACAGCCAGGCGCTAGTCTAAACGATCAGCCCTCAAATGAGTAGTGAATTATGCCTTTAGTAGGGGTTGTGTAGCCGCTATTTATTTGCTGAATGGCGATTGCTGGCAAATTCGTTTAAAGGGCAAGCTAACAGGGCAGAAACCTGACTTCGGATAAGGGATTCCAGTCCAAACAGGTCCGGATAAAGCTGGCGGGTCTGTTGTATAAATTGTTTTGTTGATTCGCAGACAGGTTGATCGAGCAACCATTGCCTCGCCCAGATTATGCTAAGACCTGCAACGCAATGAGCCTGTCGCAGGGATGCAGGTACATCAAGTGGTAGCCTCCCACAACACGCGATCAGTTTCGTTTGCAAGGTTTGCTGCTGCCACGCGGTTACCAGTGATTGCTGATGCTGACGCACTGAAGCCAGCCATTTCTCGGGTTGAGGGTGCAGCAAGGTAGCTACATTAAATAATTGCCGTGGTTGGCGAGGTATTGTGATCTGCACTTTGGTGTAGGGCAATGTAAACAAAGGAGATAATGCAATGGTGACGACCAGGCCGGCACTTTGTGGTGTCAGTGAAGGAGTCGCAGCAGCCAGTTCACTGGCAATTTGCGCGGCAAGCTGGGTTAAGCGACTAAACCAGGGCTGCAATGGAAACGGGTGTTGCGACAAGCGCTGGTAAAGCGCGTGCTGAACCAGCATATGGCCAACCCTATCCAGACCATACGTTAAGATACTTTGTTTGAGATCCTGTACAGGAAGCTGCATCCGATTGTCCTGGGAGGCTGCCTGAGTCAGGAAGGCACTGAACGTCGGTTCAGTACTAATCAGGTCGACAATCTTTTTAATTGCCACATCAGGGTCGTTTAACGCGCGAAGTAGCTGTTCCAACGACGTCGGCGGGCGGCTTACCGGATAACTCGTCGGCACCGCCCACTGGTAGTCTGGTAGGGTAAGTGCCTGCTCGTTATTGTCATTTTCCGTCTGGTAATGGTTTAAGCGCTCAACGATTTGAACCCACTGGGTTAATGACACAGTTTTGCCGTTTTCCGGTGTGATACGGTTGCGTCCGTCCCAGGCAAATTGCTCATTGTGGGGCAGATACAGGAGAACTTGTTCTGGCAATTGGCCAACCAGTAACGCAGTCGACTGCTGATACTTTACCCGACATCCTTCGTGTAAAACGCCAGGGAAAGCCACAAATGGGGTTAATAAACTATTCAGTGAACAACCCGTTCGCAATGAAAGGTGATGCAGCGTATCAGCTACGCACATAGCCGGGGAGCGATGCAGTAACGCTATCCACTGCCAGGAAAGCGCGAAAACATCGTCGGAGTCGTGACTGGCTGCGCCAGTCGATAGCAGTCTGAAAGCCCAGTAGTGCTGGTCTAGCTTGCGCAACTGTGCGGCGACCTTTTGTCTTACGGCAGGCGGTTGTTGCGCTTGTTTTAACTGATAAAAACTCAGTAGCGCCGCAACACCTTGCTGTAAAGTGTGATGGTTCGCATGAGAGCGCATACCCAATAACAGATAGAGGGCAATATGCCTGCGCCAGAGTTTGCTTTGTGGCTGTTGCAGGGAGGCGGGCAGGCAGGCGATAGCAGTCAATAATGGCAATGCGTTTTCCGCTAATGATAACCAGTTGGCACTTATAGTCAGGTAGGCGTTAATTTGACTGGATTGTTTTGCCGGAAGAACAGGAAGCGACAGGCTTTGTTCGGTGATCTCAGCCAGTTGGCTGGCAAAGGCATCCAAACCAGTTAGCTGCTCAGATAGGTTTGATATGCCCCTTCACCCCAGGCAACCAAGGCTTCGTTTTCGAACAACAGTGGCGTGCATTCATCCTGCGTAGTGAGGCCATCGGCGCGTACATGCTGGGTGCGATAAAACATGACCTGAATTTCGCGGCTACCCTGCATCTTGGCTTCAGTGATATCCGGCGCGCCGAGCAGCGCGAGTACTTCTGCGCGAGTAATGCCAAGTTCGAGTTTGGAAATCTGTACTTTGTTGTACTCTTCGCGATCCTGCCAGTCCATGTTCTCCGGCTTGTCCGGATAGAATGCAATTAGCAGAAAGGCCAGCACCGCGTAGGATGCCACGCCAAACAAAATAAGCTTAATAACTTTACTATTCATTTATTTATACGTTGTTAGGGAATGGGTAGTCGCTATTTCAGCAGCTAGTCTACCCTACTTTTTGTGTAGCTGTCAGCACCTTGAATGTTACCGATTATGTCTCGCGGTTTATGGTATAGCACGGCTGATACTCGGTACCGGGTAATTTCATGCGCTGTTGTGCAACAAATTGCTTCAACAGAGCGTCAATACGCGACATGATATCGGCTTCGCCCGACAGGTTGAACGGCCCAAGTTCGCGAATTTGTTTGACCCCTTCGGCTTTCACATTTCCTGCAACTATGCCGGAGAAGGCTTTGCGTAAGTTGCTGGCGAGATCTGACAGCGGCTGCTCGCGATGCAGATTAAGTGCAGCCATGGTTTTGTGGGTAGGCGTAAAAGGCTGCTGAAAGTCATCTTCGATCTTCAAAGACCAGTTGAAGCTAAATGCATCGCCCATGGCCAGGCGGTATTGTTCCACTTTTTTACTGCCCTGACACAATACCCGTGCGACTTCTGCCGGGTCGTCAATAATGATTTGGTACTTGCTCTGCGCTGTTTTACCCAGCGTGGCTCCCACAAAGTCGTGAATGGCTTCGAAGTAGCTTTCACTGCCGGCCGGACCGGTGAGTACCAGAGGATAAGGCTGCTGGGCATTTCGCTCGTGTGACAAGATGCCCAATAAATACAACAACTCTTCTGCGGTTCCCACACCACCCGGAAAAATCACAATGCCGTGTGCGATACGCACAAATGCTTCCAGACGCTTTTCAATGTCTGGCATGATCACCAGTTCATTAACAATGGCGTTAGGCGGCTCAGCGGCAATAATACTGGGCTCTGAAATTCCGATATATCTACCTGCTTTATAGCGTTGCTTGGCATGGCCAATGGCTGCGCCCTTCATGGGGCCTTTCATGGCGCCGGGCCCGCATCCGGTGCAGATATTCATTTCCCGCAACCCTAACTGATAGCCTACTTCCTTGGTGTATTTGTATTCGGTTAATCCAATCGAGTGACCGCCCCAACACACGATGGTGTTGAGTTCATTGTTAGGCTCAATAACCTTAGCGTGGCGTAACATATCGAACACCATATCGGTGATGCCGCTGCTATCCAGTGGGGCTTGTTGATGTACGAAAGCGTACTTATTGCCCATGTAGAGCATGTCGCGTAAAACGGAAAACAGATGCTCGTGGACACCCCGAACTAATCTGTCATCCACGAAACCCACTTCCGGAGGGTTGATCAATTCGAGTTTAACGCCGCGTTCGCGCTTGATAAGTCGGATGTCGAAAGAGTCGTAAGGGGAAAATAAAACTTCGTAGTTATCTTCGTCAACGCCACTGTTAAGTACAGCCAGACAGCAGTTGCGAAACATGCGGTACAGCTCACTGTTGGTGGTGTCTTCGAGTTTACTGACCTCAACCTGAGACAGCTGACTCATCCAGCCAACAGGGTTTAACTGAATTTTTTTCATGCGGATTCCTGTACAACTACCTGGTTACGGCCTCCGGCTTTTGCTTGGTACAAACATTTGTCAGCGCGCTCGAATGCTGTATCGAGCTCTTCACCTGTGCGGCACTCCGTTCCACCAATAGATACCGTAACGGTTAATCTTTCCTGCTTGAACTTAAAGGGTAGCTGGGCCAGCCCAATTCGCAACTCATCCAGTCTATTCGTCAGGTTGTTGATGCTCAGCTCCGGTATCAGCAAAATGAATTCTTCACCTCCCCAACGGGCTAGAAATTCATTAGTGTGAAGACGACTTTTCAGGTATCTGGCTATCGCCTGCAGCGTTTTATCGCCCGCCGCGTGGCCGTATTGGTCGTTGATCCGTTTAAAGTGATCAACGTCTATCACGGCAATACTCATCGGTGTTTGTTGCTGCTGACATTTCTGCCAGTCTTTATGAGCACGTTCGTTATAGGCCATGCGGTTTGGCACTTTGGTGAGCGGGTCGGTATACATGTTCACACGCTGCTCAACCAGCTTTTTACGATAGGAGTCGGTTTGCTTTTGTAACGAAGACAACTGCTGCTGCATCGACACAAGCAGTGTCATCAAGCCTTCCTGTTCTTCTCTGTCTGATTCTTCCCCTTGAGACAACGAATTACTCAACTGGCCGAGATAATGTTGTGCCTGCTCTTTTAGCTGATCGACATTTTGTTCGCCTTCCAGGGCGTCGCCCATGTCTTCCAGTACATTTCTTAGTGACTGTTGACGCGTTTGGCGCGCTTCAAAGCTTTCTACGCTTTTGCTTATGCTGTCGGTAACTTCGTTGTTGATGTTCCCCAACGCATTGTTGAGCCGGTGGATGATTTTACCGGCGGTACTTGCTTCAGTCACGGTTTCCTGCACCATGATGCGGATTAACAACAAGCAACTGCTAAGCAAGTCTTCTTCAGTCAGCTCCTGATTTATGCGCTCACGTAAAGAAGCTATATAGGTGTCGTCCGGGTTAACCCGGGCATAGGTCTGAAGCAGGTGCGATAACTCGTCAATCAGATCCTGCTTGAGTTTTAGCGTTGTATTATTTGCTTCTGGTTCTTTGTTTTCTAACGGCACAGCTTCAGCTGACAGTCCGCCTTTGTAACAGGTAATAAGCTTTTCGTACAAAGGCAACACCTGACCCACAGACGCAATGGGCTTGGAGAGCGCATTCGCCACCCCTAATGCTTTCTGGGTCAGTGTTGTGTCGATTATATAGCGCTGGAAATCTTTGGTATCAGCCTCTAACTGACGGATCCATTGTTGCGTTAGGTTTTTTAGATTAGTCGGCTCCAGCATAAACAACTGGTTAATTTTATTGATGCTGACCGTTGCCAGCGTGTAATCGACTTTTCCGCTCAGATGACTGCGAAGTTTGCTTAACTCGGCATCGATATCGGGCGACAAGCCTTCATAAAAATTAGTCAGTCTGACGATAAAACCTGCTAGCTGCTCGTTATTATTCTTGAGCGATTGCAACTGCTTTGCGTCCATTTATGTTATGTCCTGTTATTAGCAAGGGCAGGGCAAGTTACTGCCGGGCCTGACGATCGTTTTCTATATCAACAGTATAGTTGCTGCGCAGAGGATTGATATCTAATCCACCACGCCGCGTGTAGCGCGCATAGACAGCTAATTTCAATGGTTTACACCGAGCCATTAAATCACAATAAATACGCTCAATACATTGTTCATGAAACTCATTGTGCTGGCGAAACGAGATTAGGTAAGCCAGCAACCCTTCATGGTCGATTTTAGGTCCCTGATAACGGATTTGAATACTTGCCCAGTCGGGTTGACTGGTGATCAAGCAGTTGGATTTTAACAGATGACTCACCAGTGTTTCTTCTGCGTGTTGAGAGGTATCACTGTTAAGCAGCGAGGGGGCTGGAGAATATTGTGTAACGTCAATGTCCAACTCGTCGATACATGTGCCAGTCAGGTTCTTTACGGGTAAATCATCGAATTGTTCCGGTCCAAACAGTGTGACGGCGACGGGAGCGTCAGCGCAGGCGCTCAAGTCTTTCTCAAGACACGCTGATACGTCTTCACGCGAGTTGAATTTCGTTTGATTGAAGCTGTTAAGGTACAGCTTGAATGACTTGGATTCGATCAGGTTGGCAGAGGTGACGGGGACCCGACATTGCAAAATAGCAACCTGAGGCTTACCTTTTGCATTTAACCAGGACAGCTCGTACCCATTCCAAATATCCACGCCCTCAAATGGCAGTGGCGCTGTGACCCCAATTTGGTCGCGGCTCAGCGAGCGCGGCACGCTTTGGAGCAAGTCTGGCGTGTATTGTTCAATGTAATCGACACTTTGTCCCAGTGTCAGGTGAGTAGGGAGAGAAAGTTCTTTTTTTTGCTTTGATAGTTCAGTCATGCAACCAATCTGGCTCCATATCGATGAAAACAGGGTAGTGATATCGTCACCCCCTGACATCAGGCGGCACGTTACGGGTATATCAACTACCGAATAATTTTATTACTATTGTGCCAAGTATAACGAAAATGGAAACGCAATGGAGCAAATCGTTCAACAATCATTGCATAACTTAGTACAAAGGCTCCGGGCTGAACAGCACAATTCAGAAGACCGGTTTACCGTTGAATACGATTCAGACTGGCCATCGGTTTGTTATCTTAGCGAAGCGGCCACAGGGGACCAGGTAAAATGGCAGCCAGTGGCTATGGATACCCCGCTCAGCTTTGCCAACATAGAAAACGCCCTGCACATCACATTAAACGAACAGTATTGCCATTTTTTTACCACAAACTGGAGTTTTAATTTGTTAACCCAGGCCAGTGAAGGCCCGTGTGAGTTACTGCAAGTGTGTAATCAGGAAGATTTTGAACGATTGCAACAAAATCTGATTGGTCATCTGATGATGAAACAGCGGCTAAAGCAGCCTCCGACGTTATTTTTTGGCCTGACTGACGAAGAAGATTTCATCCTGTCAGTAGACAATGCATCCGGTGAGGTTGTTTTGGAGCAGGTGGGCAAGCATCCGGTACGCTGTCTGGCACCGGATTTAGCGACATTTTTAGACGGCTTGCGCTAGCTTATTACACGTCCAGCCTGGCCAGTCGGGCTTCCATTACGCCTATGGCTTGCTCAAGTTGGGATACCCGGGCTTCCAGTTCAACTATACGTTCTTTGTCTGATAACGCCTTGGGAGCCGGTTTTTCTGCCTCACGTTGTTGATGCTGATTAAACCGTTTAATGACTTCGATGGCTTCCAGTACGCTGACTTTAAAAGGCGCTTTTCCCCTTAAAATACCAACGCTGGGTGTTTGGCCGGCCTCAGCCAGGCTTTTACACACAGCAAACAAGGTTTCAAATTTTTCTTTGTCGTTCATAAAAATTACAATTGTGGTCAGAAAAGCTAGATAATTGCTTATTTTGCCTAAAAGTTGAATTTGGGCCAAGTGTGATTTTAAAAAAATCAATAAAATCAATTGTTTATTTTTGGCCCCGATCTTGATTGCATTGTAGCAATAAAACAACGCATTCAACTATGCAAAACAAGGACTGAAAATGAAAAAAATATTATTAGCTACTGCTATGGCGGCCCCGCTGTTACTTTCAGGTTGTGTGATTTCCGTTGGTGATGACGACGGCAGACACTACAACGCGTCCTGGGAACAGCGCGAATATAACAACCGTAAACACATATCTAAACTGGAACTGGATGCGCATTATGAAGATGTAACCCGCAGTATGGGCGTGGCTGACTTCAATGAGCTGTTAAGGCAGGACGGCCATACCTACCGGGTACTGTATTACCGCACTCAGCGGGCGGCTGATGACGGCATCACCACAAAAGACGAATGCACGCCATTGGTGTTCGAAGACAACCGCTTAATTGGCTGGGGCGATGAAGCGCTTCGCAAACTCTAACGGTTACGCTAGCTAAACGTATTTAGTTAGCTGGCAAACGAGTGACTTAAACAAGAAGGGAGCGCAGCTCCCTTTTTTGTTAATATTTAATTTTTAAAATTAACAAAAAATTTACTTTTGTTTGGTTTTTCAGATAAAGTGAGGATTACTGTGCATTTTCGACCGTGAGTCGTATTCAGTGTTTATGCGTATAACTATTGTTTAATAGGTCTATCCGGGAGATTGAATCATGGTCCAAGCAGATACATCACCGCAACTCGACAGCGTCCGTGCTGCTTATCTATCAGCAGAAGATCTCAAAGTCGCGGCGTCAATTATTTATAACGCCTATCACGATGATCCTATTTTTCTTGAGATATTTCAGTCTGAACGGGAAGGGTATGAGTCCCGATTGCGTTCAGCTATTCGCGAGGAACTAACCGCATTTTGGGAAGCCGATCAGCCAATTATTGGGCTGTTTGATGAGGGAAGATTACTTGCAGTAGCCTGCCTGACCAGCCCCGACAACTCCATTGGCGCGGGCCGTTACTGGCATTGGCGTTTAAAAATGTTACTGACGACAGGGTATTATGGAACCCGTCAAATGCTGGAAAAAGAAGAAAAAATCCGTAATGCGATGCCTGCACAGAAATACCATTTACTGAGTTTTATTGCGGTTCACCCTGATCATCAGTCACATGGCCTGGGCCACTTACTTATGCGCGCAATAGACAGTGTATTACTAGAGCATCGTGACTCTGAAGGTGTAGGCGTGTTTGTTACTGTGCCGAAATACGAGTCTTTCTTTGCTGATGGTTTCTACCAAAACGTCGCGCAGGTAGAAATCACCACAAAAGTCGGTAATGTGATGTTCCGACCACGCCCTTAGTATCTGAGTTTTAACCTGCCTTATTCAAAAGTTTAAGACTGTGTCACACAGCTTTGTACGAAATGTCTTACAAGGTTGTGAGACATTGTGGCTTTGTTCAAGTAAATTTCACTGACTTTGTTTTTTAACTAGCTGAAATTAAATAAAAAAAATTTATTAGACTTTTGTCGTAGCCGATAAATTATTTTAATGTGGCAGAACGGTAATAGTAATCTATTCCTATCGGCGTACTATGTACTTGTCACATGGAAACACGACGAGTCAGGATGACGCAGGGAAGACCATAGGACTGTTCAGGGATGAGCAAGATGAAACAGGCAGTTTCATCCAAGGAAAGCAAGGACCGGCCAGGAGGCCAACACGGACAACCCCAGGATGGGGAATGCTACACGCAGGATGTGTAGCGTAGAACGGAAAAATGGAAAGGGACCTGCTTAGGAAGAGCAGCTCACTCAGGATGGAGTGAGAAAAGATGGAAAGGGGCGGATACGGATTTTAATCGGGACGATTTTAGTCGCAAAGGAACGCTGAGAGGGAAGCTCAAAATTCACAGAAAACGATGGCTCAGGCCATCGTTTTTTTTTGCGTATTATTTACAGTAACAATTCAGCCTCGATAGGCTCAAATTTACTCGCCGCTTTCATTAAAGTGCCCGCGGTCAACGCTTTAACGCCATACACGTCAATTTGCTTCCCTTTCTTTTCAATGATCGTTTGTGCCAGTAAGTCAAAGTCACCGTCGCCAGACACCAAAATGACTTTATCGACCTTATCAACGTGTTCCAGCACATCTATGGTAATACCCACATCCCAATCGGCTTTAGCAGAACCATCCGCGCGCTGAATAAACGGCTTTAATTTCACTTCGAAGCCAATTGCCCGCAGAATATTCTGAAACTCGGCTTGTTTGTTGTCACCTCTGTGCGTAGCGTAAGCAAAAGCCGCCACTACATTGTTATTTTCTGTGACACGACGCCAAAACGCGTTGTAATCAAAATTTCTGTGAAAATGCTGACGGGTGGTGTAGTACACGTTTTGTACGTCAACGAAAATGGCGATGTTTGTCATAATTGATTTACTTTGAGTCTGAATTCGCAAGTTGGCCTGTTGAATCAGTACAACATTGGCTGAATCGAAAGGTTGTAAAAGCGTGAATCAACGCAAGGCACGCCCTAGTTTGAGGATATCAGAAAACCAACCCCTTTGTGGGGTAACCTTTTTGATTGAGTTCAGTCTACCTGGTGC
>NZ_CFIDRX010000037.1:0-29186 GCF_984433645.1 Marisediminitalea sp. | reverse complement strand
ACCAAACATGGCAGCAGCAAGTGCAACAAACAAAACAATGAACGTAATCAGAATGGCTGGATGCTGCAGTGCGGCCTGGAACTGAACACCGGCAGAGGCCACGACAAGTCCGAGTAGTGAGTACGTGATCGCCATGCCTTGTACGTACACGAAAGACAAGGAGAACGCTCTGGACGCTTTGATTTCTTTGCCCTGACCAATGACGATACCACTCACAATGGGGTACATGGGGAATACGCAAGGAGTAAACGCAAGGCCAACCCCCAACAGCAGAAACAGCGCCAGGGTAATGGGCAGACTTTCCTGTTGCAGTTTGTCGGCTAAATCGAATTGCTGACTCACTACAGGGGCAGTCTCCGGCTGACTGGTCGCTGGCGCTGACAACGGCGCACTGATGGTGTTGTCAGTCTCGCCAACAGCATTCAGGTAGATAATTTTGGTGGTAGGTGGGTAACACAAACCGGCACTCGCGCAGCCCTGGTAGCGCAGTTTTACTACGCCATCCTTAATGCTGCTTTCTATTGGGTAAGTAAATGCAACACGGTCAAAGAAAACGTCTGATATCCCGAAGAACTCGTCTTCTATTTGCTGGGCTGGTGGAAACGTTGGCTCACCCAGCGTAGCGTTTTTGGTGACGACCTTGAACTGCTTTTTGTAAAGGTAGTAACCGTCTGCAATATCAAATTGCACGACCAGTTTGTCACCCGTTTGGGCGAAGTCGAATTGAAACGCATCATCAACAGGCAGAAACTGGGGTTCATCACTGAACAAATCCTGCATATCATTATTGCTTAACTGCGCTGATGTCATGGTGCTCAGCAAACTGCTCATTAACAGCAGTAGCACGACTAGCATGGGATTGCGTTTCACTACATTTAGTCCTTCTTACATCTGATTCGTAACTTGTTGTGCCCAGCGCAAATAGTCTTCGCTGGCCACCACGGAATTTAATACGACCCATTCCGGCACATCATAGGGGTGAAGACGTTTCACAACCTCATATGCCTCGTCGATAACAGGCGATGTTGATTTGATGATCAACTGTATTTCCTGGTCACTCGCGATCTTGCCTTCCCACCGGTAAAGTGACGTAATGCCGGGAAGGATTTGTACACATGCTGCCAGTTTACGCTCCAGTAACGCACTGGCAATGGTATTGGCCGACGCAACCGAATTGGTCGTTGTCAGCACCACACAAAGTGAATTCATACCTGCCTCTTTAGACCGTTCAAGCACGAAAAAACATTCAATTTTCTATGCTGCGGCACTTTTTCTGTAGACCCGCGCTCTAACCTTTACGATAGGGTACGCGAAATCGATGACTTGGATTTATCCAAACGTACCCCATTTTAATTAAAATAACCTTAAGGTGACCAGCAGCGTCTGCGTTCATCTTTCTTTTTCACTAACCGGGACAGCATTTTGCAAATTTTATTACTGCTTTTTATTTTAATGCCCATCGCTGAGATAGCACTACTTCTTCAGGTAGGTGACATGATTGGCGGCTGGAATACGGTTGGGCTGATTATTGTTACCGCATTTGTCGGTGCTTATCTGGTGCGTCAGGAAGGCTTATCCACGCTACAGAAGGCCCAACAGAAAATGGCTAACAACGAAGTGCCGGGCAAGGAAATGATGGAAGGGCTGATGTTAGTGATTGCCGGTGTGTTGTTAGTCACCCCCGGTTTTATTACCGACATTATTGGTTTTTTGTTTGTGCTGCCATTGAGTCGCCAGCTCATGGCCGGCCAATTGGCAAAGCACATGACAGTGCGTGCCGTGCAGGGCGGGAATCAATCGTTTTACTATTCCAACACACAACAGCGTCCGGGTAATGAGGGCGATCCCATTGAAGGTGAATACACCGACACTACCCGCACGGATGAGTCTAAACGCCTCGACCGCTAGTGGCCTGTAGAGGCGTCGAGTCGCTGTAGTTTCTGTTCCATAAAGGCCTCAAACTCCTGTTGGGTCTGAGGCTGTTCAGGATGCCCCTGCCAGGTGGCAAAAAAGCCATATTCATAAGACGTTTGCGGAACAAACTTAAACAGGTAGTCGTGTGGCCCTTCAAATTGCTCGGCGATTTGACTGTTTTTCACAAACAAAGCCAGCCCTAAGTCCCACTCGTCACCCAATACATTTTGTTTGCCATAAGTGGCAATCATCGTCCAGTGCTCGCTGCGCTTTTCAATGTAGTTGACGTTGTCGTGTTTCACTAAACCTGTAACCAGGTTATCCATTGGTGTAGACGAGGTGACCGTAACCAACGTTGATGGGTCACCTGCACTTATTTGATAGTGAGTGGTCACGTCAGCTTTGACACCGGCAACGTCCCAACCTTCATAGCGCACTTCAAATTCGCTGGTGTCGCCACCGTCTTTTAACAGGTTCCAATGAGTTTTATCGACCTGTCTAAAGTGTTCAACGCCATTGTCGACCCAACGACCCAGCGCGCCCAGGCCAACAGATTTACCTACTTTCAGTGCATCACCGCCCCAATCGGATAGTTCGTGGTAGCTGTCGTAGCCATCCTGACCTACCAGGGGTAACACCATCTCGCTGGTGGTTTTTACAAACACGTCAATGCCGTTTCGCCAGTCCAGATACAAGCGATAACCAACCAGATCGTTTTCCCAGCCCGGACCTTCGTAACGCAAATAATAAGAATGGTCTGTTAGTTGGTCAGGAGAAGTGAACGACGTGACCGGTTCAAATGTAAAACCGTCGGCAACATATTTTTGCCCCTCCCACGCACCGCCCTGGCGTACGGAAAGCTCGGCGTGCGTCTTGACTGTAGTTTCTGTGGAAGCGGCTGAATCTGTTACTGTTTCTGGTGATTTATTACATGCAGTCAGACAAAAGCTGGCGGCAATTAGGGTGGCTAAAGTCCTGTGATTCATGGCTGTCTCCGAGGGTTAAATTCAACAAATTTTTTACCTATCATATTGACAATTGCCACCGGTGGCAATTATTTTAAATATTATTAACAATTGACTGGGTGTGATATACCAACACAAGTTGCACATGCGACTGTGAAGGATCGTGCCTCAATAGCGCTCGCCAATGTGGACTTTTTTGCCAACATAGGTAAGCGCAGCAGAGAAATAAAGGGTTGTGATGCCGAACTTTAGTTTAGCGGGAAAACGTGCGCTGGTGACCGGAGCCAGCCGGGGAATTGGGCAAGCTATGGCGATAGCGTTAGCCGAAGCAGGCGCAGATGTTATTTGTGCCAGTTCCAGTGAGCAGGGGTGTAACAACACGGTCGAGCAGATCCGCGCGCTCGGTACAGTAAATGTAGCTCAGGTACACGCTGATTTGTCGGACATGCAGGCGGTAGAAGCCATGGCTGAGCAAGCATTAACCCTGTGGGGCGGCATAGATATTCTGGTGAACAATGGTGGCACTATTTATCGCGAGCCGGCCGTGAGCTTTCCTTTGGAAGCCTGGCAAAAGGTACTCACAGTGAATCTGGATGCTGCGTTTTTGTTGAGCCAGAAAATCGGCAAAGCCATGATTGACCAAGGCGGTGGCAAAATTATCAACACCGCGTCGATGCTAAGTTACAGCGGTGGTATTACGGTGCCTGCCTACACTGCCAGTAAACACGCTATTGCCGGATTAACCAAAGCCCTGGCAAATGAGTGGGGTGCGTCGAACGTGCAGGTTAATGCCATTGCACCAGGTTACATTCGCACCGACAACACCCAAGCCCTTCAGGATGATGAAAAACGCAGTACAGAGATTTGTGCGCGTATTCCCGCCGGACGCTGGGGAGAAACAGAAGACCTGAAAGGGGCCGTGGTATTTTTAGCGAGCCCAGCCAGTCAGTATATCAACGGCCACGTATTGGCCGTTGATGGTGGATTTTTAGCCCGATAGCCCGGCGGACAAAGTAATGACTACAGAATACGAAACCCGATACGCCATTGGTCAACGTGAGGCCAAACAATACGATACGCAGGAATTACGCGATGCATTCCTGGCCGACAAACTTATGCAGCCAGGCAAAGTGTATTGGATATACAGCCACTATGAACGTTTTATGGTGGGAGGCGCTGTGCCATTAGATCAGGGCCTGCCTCTGGAGACATTGGACGCCCTCAAATCCAATTGCTTTAGCGCCCGCCGCGAAGTGGGTGTGATTAACGTCGGTGGCCCGGGTAAGGTCACGGTTAATGATACGGAATACGCGCTGGACAAAGGCGAAGCCCTTTACATCGGCGCAGGGGACTACGCTGTTACGTTTTATTCTGATAAAGCCGATACCCCGGCGCATTTTTACCTTAATTCCGCGCCTGCACATGCCAGTTACCCTTGCAAGAAAGTGGGTAAAGACGATGCCAATGTGCTGCATCTTGGTTCGCCTGAAACGGCCAACGAGCGCGATATACATCAACTTATTATCAACAGCGTGGTGCAAACCTGTCAGTTACAAATGGGCCTGACCCGACTGTATCCGGGCAGCGTGTGGAATACCATGCCAGCGCACCAGCACGACCGCCGCAACGAAGTGTATTTCTACTTTGATATCGCCGAGCAACAAGCGGTGTGTCACTTTATGGGTGAGCCGAAAGAAACCCGCCACTTGTTTGTTCAAAACGAGCAGGCCGTGTTGTCACCGCCCTGGTCGATTCACTGTGGTTGCGGCACGTCGAGCTACGCGTTTATTTGGGGCATGGCCGGAGAAAATCTGGACTATGACGACATGGACAAGTTTCCCGCCAGTGAGTTGCGCTAGGAGTCGGCTATGAAGTTGCTGAAGACCTTACCGCTTGTTGTTTTAACCGGCTTATTCCTACTTGCCGGTTGCAGTGACAACGCAGCGTCAGATGACAAAGTGGTGTTAAGACTGGGTCACACACTCGATACCCAGCACTCGGTGCACAAAGCCATGGTGTTTTTTGGTGAACGCCTGGCAGCATTGTCGAATGGCGAGATGGACGTGAAGATTTATCCTGGCAGTCAGTTAGGTACCGAGCGCGAGATGATCGAGCTGCTGCAAATTGGCTCGCTTTCGATGACCAAAGTGTCAGCCAGTCCGCTGGAAGGCTTTGCGCCGACCATGAAAATTTTTAGTATCCCTTACATTTTTCGTGACAACGATCACTACTGGACAGTGTTAAACAGCAGTGTGGGTAAAGATCTGCTAACCGGTGTTGAAGACTTCAAGTTAAAAGGACTGGCCTACTACGATGCGGGTAGCCGAAGCTTCTATACCAACGATAAGCCGATTCATTCACCGGCAGACCTGGCGGGTATGAAAATACGCGTGTTGAACAGCCCGACTGCAGTACAAACCGTTCGTGAGTTGGGTGCCGCTGCAACGCCGGTGTCGTGGGGTGAGCTTTACACTGCCCTGCAGCAAGGTGTGGTTGATGGCGCTGAAAACAATCCGCCAAGTTATTACCTGTCTCGTCATTATGAAATTGCGCGTTACTACTCACTGGATGAACACACCTCTGTGCCCGATGTCATGCTGATGTCTTTGCGCACCTGGGAAAACCTGAACCCACAGCAACAGCAGTGGGTGGCAACAGCCATGGCTGAATCTGTAGTGTTTCAGCGTAAAGCGTGGCAAGCCTCAACTAAGGAATCACTCGAAAAGGTGATTGCTGACGGTGTTGAAGTCATTTATCCCGACAAAAGGCCGTTTGTGGAGGCGGTGAAACCCTTCCATGACAGTCTGCGCGGCACCGAGATTGGTGCGTTAATTGAACAAATTAAGGCTATGTAATATGCGCTCTATTATTGCATTCATCGACCGTGCCGTTGCCGGTACCCTTATCCTTGCTATGTCTGGCATTTTGCTGGCTGTGGTGTGGCAAGTTATCTCCCGCTATGTATTAAAAGATCCGGCCTCGGTTACCGAAGAATTATCACGCTTTTTCCTGATTTGGATCGGCCTGTTGGGCGCTGCGTACGCGTACCGCCAAAAGGTACACCTGGGATTCAACCTGATTGTTGAAAAGCAGCCAGCTGAACGTCGCAGACTGATCCTGACGTTTGTTGAACTGCTGGTATTTGGCTTCTGTGCTACGGCGCTGCTGTTTGGCGGCAGCCAGTTGGTTAGCCTGACCTTGCAACTAGAACAGATTTCGGCGGCACTGGGCGTGAAAATAGGCTACGTGTACACCGTCCTGCCCATTACGGGCTCGCTTATCATGTTGTATTGCCTGATTAATATTCGCAACCTGTGGGTTGCCGATGACGTGGAGGCGCTGTAATGGATATGACCGCTATTGTACTGGTAGTCGCGTTCTTCACACTGCTGCTACTGAACGTACCGATTTCGTTTAGCATTGGTATTGCCACCCTGATTGCCATGCTGATGAACATTGATTTTACGCCGGCTGTGACGACGATCGCACAGCGCATGGCAGGCGGCCTGGACAGCTTTGCGTTGCTGGCCATTCCCTTTTTCGTGCTGTCTGGCATGATCATGGGGCGTGGCGGTATTGCCAAACGCCTGATCAACTGTGCGTTAGCTCTGATTGGCTCACTGCCCGGCGGATTAGCCTTGGTGAACGTCGTGTCCTGTATGCTGTTTGGCGCGATATCGGGCTCGGCGGTGGCGACTACCTCTGCGATTGGTAGCTTTATGCTGCCTGAAATGAAAAAGCAGGGTTACGACGAAAACTTCAGCGCTGCTGTTACCGCTGCTGCTTCCACCACCGGCATGTTGATCCCACCGAGTAATATTCTGATTGTTTATGCGATTGCCAGCGGCGGTGTGTCAATTGCAGCACTCTTTATGGCAGGGTACTTGCCCGGGATCATGGTGGGCCTGAGCCTGATGACCGTGTGTTATTTCCACGCCAAACGCAAAGGCTATGCAACGACCGATCGTTTGCCATTAAACGTTGTGGTAAAGCAGGTGGCGGCGGCCATTCCCAGCTTGTTCCTGATTGTGCTGGTGATCGGCGGTATCGTTGGCGGAATTTTTACCGCGACAGAAGCGGGCGCAATAGCGGTGGTGTATTCACTGGTGCTGGCCGTTGGCGTGTATCGGGAAGTTGAAGTTAAACAGCTGCCGGATATTTTGCTCAAGTCTGCGGAAACCACGGCAATCGTGATGCTACTGATTGGCGCCTCTACCGCCATGTCGTGGATGTTGTCTTTTGAAAATATTCCACAAAACATCAGTGCGTTCTTGCTGGAAATCAGCGATAACCCGATTGTGATCCTGCTGCTGATTAACCTGTTGCTGATTGTGGTAGGCGCCTTCCTGGACATGACGCCTGCGGTGTTAATTTTTACACCTATTTTCCTGCCAGTGGCCATGCAATTAGGTATGTCGCCCTTGCAGTTTGGTATCATGATCGTACTTAACCTGTCGATTGGGTTGTGTTCTCCACCTGTTGGCGCAGTGTTGTTTATCACCTGTGCGATTGCGAAAACCCGTCTCGATAAAATTATAAAACCGTTATTGCCCTTGTACGTCGCCATGTTTGTCGTGCTGATGCTGGTGACCTACGTGGCCTGGTTCAGCGAAGCCTTACCTGCTGCGTTTGGCTTATAGACAGGGTCGGTCAATAACGGTATAAACGCTTGTGGTCTGGCCTTGTGGCACTTTGCTGACACTCGGGGTAGACTCACAGGCGCACAATAACAAGAAAATGAGAATTGCCAGATGGAAAAGAAACCTACCATTAATGATGTAGCCAGACTCTCTGGCGTGTCGAAGCGGACGGTATCAAGAGTGATCAACGGCGCCACCAATGTTGGTGCTGCAACCCGTGAACGCATTCAAAAAGTCATTGATGAACTGGGTTTTTCTCCTGACAAGCAGGCTCGTGGTCTTGCTGCCAGCCGGTCTTATTTAATCGGATTGATATACGACAACCCGGATGCCCTGTATATCGATCAGGTGCAACGTGGTGTGCTGAGTGTCTGCTCAGAAAAAGGCTACGAACTGGTTGTGCATCCTTGTCACTATCGCAGTGACGACTTCATCAGCAACTGTATTAATTTCGTCCGCCGCTCTAACATCGACGGCGTGATTGTATTGCCCCCTGCCTCAGAAGCAAACGAACTGGCGAAAGCACTGCAAAACCACGGCATTAACTACGTACGTATGGCGTCCGTTAAAATTGACGAGCAGGAAAACATTGTCGTGTCAGATGACCGGGCTGCGCTCAGCGACATGGCGCGCTACCTGGTTTCACTGGGACACAAGGACATTGCGATTATCAGTGGTCCAAAGCATTACTATTCAACCGTAGAACGTTTGGAAGGGATCACGCATACCCTGGCAGAATTGGGTATGACAGTACCGCCAGAGCGTATCATTGAAGGTAAAAACAGTTACGAAAGCGGTATTGAGTGTGCCAGAACCTTATTGATTCAGACGCCTCGTCCGCAAGTGATTGTTGCCAACAACGACGAAATGGCCGCCGGTGTGTTAAAAGTCGCACATGAAATGGGCATTGATGTGCCTGGCGAATTGTCTGTCGCCGGATTCGATGACAACTTGTTTGCATCACGGGTAATTCCGTCGTTAACCACGGTGCAGCGCCCGGTTGTGGCCATGGCAGGGCTGGCAGCGAAAAAAATTGTTGCATTAATTGAAAACAAGCCCACCGAAGACGTTGATGATTACATTGTAAAGCCGCATTTAATCATACGGGAATCCACCCGCAAAGTCACAAAATAAAAAGTTTTTACTTGAAAGGGCATTCATTTTTGTCATAAAATGCCACCGGTGGCACACATGTTAAAAATGTGCTACCTTAAAACCAGTAACATTGCATTGCACAAACGTGAGAAATGGTTCGCTATGACAACTCAGACACAGCTGATTAAAGTTCATCCAAACGACAACGTCGCAGTTGCCACCATGCCGCTGTCGGCGGGCGAGCACATTGCGTCGCCAGCACTGGATTTGTTGGATGACATCCCGGCTGGACACAAGGTTGCATTGCAACCCATTAGTGCAGGTCAGGCCATTGTGAAATACGGTTTCACTATTGGCATTGCGCAGGCCGACATCGCGCAAGGGCAGCATATTCACAGTCACAATTTAAAAACGGCATTGAGTGGTCAGGAGTCGTATACCTATGCACCAAAGTCAGTGCCAGCTCCCATTACCCGCCCCAGTGTGGCGTCGTTTATGGGATATCGTCGCGATAACGGCAAAGTAGGTATTCGAAACGAAATCTGGATTATCAATACAGTAGGTTGTGTCAATCGCACCGCAGAGCGCATCGCCGCTGAATGCGATCGCCGTTTCTTTGGCGAGTGTGATGGTTTCAGGGCGTTTACCCACCCGTTTGGTTGTTCTCAGTTGGGTGATGATCTTAACGATACACAAACTATCCTTGCCTCTCTGGCTTCACACCCTAATGCCGGTGCGGTCCTTATTGTGGGCCTGGGTTGTGAAAACAACCAGTTGTCAGCACTACTTGAAAAAGTTGACCGTCCGGCGAATCGCATTCGCTATTTCAACTCACAACAAGTGGGCAATGAAATCGAAGAAGGTATTCGTCTGGTTCACGAAATGCTGGGCGAAGTTGGCAAAGACAAGCGCGAACCTATTCCAGCTACAGAACTGGTGCTGGGCATGAAGTGCGGTGGTAGTGACGCGTTCAGTGGCATTACTGCTAATCCACTGGTTGGTCGCATGACTGACCTGATGTGCGAACAAGGCGGCTCTGTGTTGTTAACGGAAACGCCTGAAATGTTCGGTGCAGAGCAGTTACTCATGAATCGCGCTACCAGCGAGCCGGTATTTGAACAAATCGTAAGTCTGGTGAACGAGTTCAAGCAGTACTTTCTCGACAATAACCAGCCAGTCTATGAAAACCCGTCTCCCGGCAACAAAGCGGGGGGGTTGACCACGCTGGAAGAAAAATCCCTGGGCGCCGTGCAAAAAGGCGGTCAGGCCGCAGTAAATGGCGTGCTTCACTATGGTGAACCCATGAAGCACAAAGGCCTTAATCTGTTGCAAGCCCCTGGTAACGATGCGGTGAGTTCTACCGCACTGGCTGCCAGTGGTGCACACATCGTGCTCTTTACAACTGGGCGTGGTACACCGCTTGGTTTCCCTGTACCCACAATAAAAATCTCATCAAACAGTGATATTGCTCAGAAGAAGCCACACTGGATTGATTTTAACGCAGGTCAGGTGTTGCAAGGCGTCAGTATTGACGACTGTGCAGCACAGTTGTACCAGCAATGCCTGAATATAGCGTCGGGCCAGCAAACCTGTAACGAAAAGAACGGCAGTCACGAGATCGCGATCTGGAAACGTGGCGTAACCTTGTAAATAAGAGATTGATATGAAACCAATATTATTACACGAAGACAGACTGTTTCCGGCGGACGAAAAGACACGCGGTATTGCGCGTTCGCTGTATCAGACTGTTAAGGACTTGCCTATTATCAGTCCTCACGGCCACACCGATCCTCGTTGGTTTGCTTACGATGAAAACTTTGGCAACGCGACTGAGCTTTTTATTCTGCCCGACCACTACGTATTCAGAATGCTCTACAGCCAGGGAATTTCCCTGCAGGACCTTGGCATTCGCCGTTGGGATGGCGGTGAAACAGAAAGTGATCCTAAGAAGATTTGGCAAGTGTTTGCTGATCACTATCACCTGTTTGCTGGCACGCCGTCACGTATGTGGCTGGACACCGTATTTAAGAACGTCTTTGGTCTGACCGACATGCTGTGTAGCGCCAATGCCATGGACTACTATGAATTCATCACCGCTGAATTAACCAAAGCGGAATACAAGCCTCGTGCGCTGATGGACCGTTTTAACATTGAACTGATCGCCACAACGGAAGGTGCGTTGGACTCGCTGCAACATCACAGCGTGCTAAAAGGCACGGGTTGGGACAAGCGTGTTATTACGTCTTTCCGTCCCGATGACGTGGTTGATGCCTCACGCGAAGACTTCGTGGATAACATCAATAAACTGGGTGAAATTACCGGTTTAAACACCACAACCTGGACCGGATACCTGGAAGCCATTCGTCAGCGTCGCGCGTTTTTCCGCGACCACGGTGCTACCGCAACCGACCACGGACACCCTACCGCGCTAACCGCCGACCTATCGGTGTCTGAGTGTGAAGCCTTGTTCGACAAGTGTTTAACCGGTAAGTCCAGCGCCGCTGAACAGGAGTTATTCCGTGGTCAGATGCTGACAGAGCTGGCAGGAATGAGTATTGAAGATGGCATGGTAATGCAAATCCACCCAGGCGCATTCCGTAACCACAACGAAGATGTGTTCCAAAAGTTCGGCCGTGATAAAGGCGCCGATATCCCAATGCAAACCGAATATGTTAACGCGCTTAAGCCATTGCTCGACAAGTACGGCAATGACCCGCGATTGAGCATCATTCTGTTTACGCTGGACGAAACCGTGTATTCCCGTGAGCTGGCACCGCTTGCTGGCCATTACCCTTGCCTTAAATTAGGTCCGGCCTGGTGGTTCCACGACAGCCCGGAAGGCATGCTGCGCTATCGTCATCAGGTGACAGAAACCGCTGGTTTGTTCAATACGGTTGGCTTTAACGATGATACACGAGCGTTCTTATCGATCCCTGCCCGTCACGATGTGGCGCGTCGTATCGATTGCCGCTTCCTGGCATCGATGGTCGCTGAACACCGCGTGAGCGAAGAAGAAGCTGCAGACTTAATTAAGAAGCTGTCTTACGACTTCGCCAAGCAAGCATACAAATTAGGAAACGCATAATGACTACCCCGTTAACTGAGCAGTCGCTGGCTGGACTACCGGCCGATATTAAAAAGCCCGGATACGTGCGTGCAGAGCGCACCAGAGGCATTGTGCATATTGGCCCTGGCGCGTTTCACCGTGCTCACCAGGCCGTATACACCGATATGGCAATGGCACATGGCGGCAACTGGCGGATAACGGGTGTTTCAATGCGCAGCGCGACGTTGAAGCGCAAACTGGCAGAGCAGGACAATCTGTACTCACTGGTCGTGTTAGACAATGAACCTTATGTACAGGTCATCGGTGCGTTCGATGAAGTATTGGTATTGGATGAAGACCGCGATGCAATTCTGGCTGCGCTGACTGACGCGAGCACACACATCATCTCTTTAACCATTACTGAAAAAGGCTATTGCCTGACCAGCAGCGGTGAACTGGATACGTCGCACCCTGACATTATCAATGACCTGGTAAATCCGGATCAGCCGGTATCAGCGGTTGGTTTGATTGTGTGTGCCCTGAAAGAGCGCTACGAAAGTGGTGTAGCAGACATGACCGTGATCAGCTGTGACAATTTGGCCGACAACGGTAAGAAGCTGGAAAAAGCCGTGTACCAATTTGCTCAGAAGCTGGACCCGGCCATGGCGGACTGGATCAAAGCCAATATCTGCTTCCCATGTACTATGGTAGACAGCATTACCCCAGCTACCGATGAGGCACTCATTGAATTAGCTGCCGAAAAATTAGGTGTAAGCGATGCCTGGCCAATTCAACGTGAAGCCTTCACACAATGGGTAGTTGAAGATACGTTCAGCGGCCCTCGCCCGGCCTGGGACAAAGTGGGTGTCACGTTTACTGACGACGTAGCTGCATTCGAAAATGCCAAGCTGCGCATTTTGAATGGTACGCACTCAACCCTGGCTTACGTAGGCACGTTAGCAGGCAAAGAAACGGTGTTCGAGGCCATTAGCGATGACACGTTGCACGCGTTTATTCGCAAGCTGCTAACAAGCGAAATCATGCCGTCTATTGATGCTGAAGGTGTGATGGATTTGGCCAGCTATGCCGATGATATTGTGCGCCGCTATCAGAATCGCCACATTCGTCACTTGCTGTCACAAATTGCCTGGGATGGGTCGCAAAAGCTGCCCTTCCGCATTCTGAATACCGTGCGCGACAACTACAAAAAAGGCAACCCGGTATCGTTACTGTGCGTGCCTATTGCGGCCTGGATCCTGTTTATTGCCAAACGTCACAATGATCAGGAGCAGTTAGTCGACCCACTGGCTGACACCCTGTTAGACCTTGCTGCACAGCATAAAGGCAGCGTCACAGACCTTGCCAATGCCGTACTGAATTTAACCCAGGTGTTCGACGAGTTAACGGTGAATAATAATTTTAAACAAACCGTACTCAAGCATGTTGAACAGCTGGCTGCGTTAAACAACGAGAACATCGCAGACACTCTGGAGACCCTACTATGAATGGATTTCGCGCGCTGATTCAAGGCACGCCGTTATTACCTATCCTGCAACCTGAAAGTGTAGAGCAGGCAATCAACATTGCCCGGGCTGTACACAACAGTGGCTTACGCAGTATCGAAGTGGTTCGACGCACCCCGGCAGCCGCCGCCGCAGTCACCGCGATCCGCGAACAGTTTCCGGACATGCTGGTGGGCATGGGCACGGTGCTTAATGCCGATCAGGTACAGGAAGCCAAAGATGCCGGCAGTCAGTTTATAATTACCCCTACGCTCAGCGAAAAGCTGCTGGGATATTTAAGTGACGCGCAACTGCCGTTTTTACCCGGTACAGCCACGCCTTCTGATATTTTACTGGCTGTTGAAGCGGGTTTAACCGAAGCCAAATTTTTCCCGGCCACCTTGTGTGGTGGTGTGGGCATGCTGAAAAACTTCGGCGCTATTTTTCCGCAAGTCAGCTTCTGTCCGACCGGGGGCATTGCCGACCACAACCTGCATGAGTTCAGCGCGCTGCCAAACGTATTCGCGGTAGGCGGTTCATGGATGATCCCTAAAGACTGCGTAAAAGCGGGCAATTGGCAGGGAATTACCGATGCCTGTGTGGTAGCACAAGGTCAGTTTATTGAGGATGCCGCGTGAAAAAAGTCGTCATATTCGGTGAGTGCATGGTGGAGTTGGTGTCGAAAGGCGGCAACGACATGATTAAAAGTTTTGCGGGTGATACCTATAACACCGCAGTCTATTTAAAACGTTCTGCACCGAATGTGTCGGTGAGTTACCTGACCGCTATCGGCGAGGATTTTCTCAGTAATGAATTGCTGTTTGCCATGGGTGATGAGCAAATCAATACCGATCAGGTGTACCGCTGCAGTAAACGCAACCTGGGTTTGTACATGGTGAGAACCGACAAACAAGGCGAGCGTACGTTTGCCTACTGGCGCGACAACTCGGCGGCAACACAAACCCTGAACGTGATGACTCAACCGCCTCAGCAAATAGACATGTTCTACTTCTCGGGGATCTCCGTTGCGATACTGGATGAAGTTCAGCGCGAGAAGCTGTTCGATTTGATTGCGGAGCTTAAGCATCAGGGCTGCGAAATTGTCTTTGACCCTAACTACCGTCCGCGTTTGTGGCCAGACAAAGAAGTCGCCCAAGCCTGGATGGACCGCTGTTATTCCGTTGCTGATATTGCCTTCCCGGGCGGCGACGACCACCTGGCGCTGTATGGCCACACTGATGCCGACGATGTGTTTGGTCACCTTGCGCCGATGCGAATTGGTGAAACGGTAATGAAGAACGGCGCCGTGGGTGTTCGCATTAAGAATGCTCAGGGTCAGTTCATCGTGCCTGTTGAAAAGGTTAATGATGTAGTGGACACCACTGCAGCCGGCGATGCTTTCAACGGTGGCTATCTGGCTGCGCGTATCAGTGGTAAAGGCGTAACAGAATCCGCCAGCTACGGTGCAAAAGTAGCGGGTACCGTTATTCAACACCCGGGCGCAATCATCCCGGTAGAAGCACTGAAAAAGGCCGTAAACAGCCTGTAGGCACTATTGATACGCATCAAGCCTACCAACGTTAGCTGCACAGAATTCGTGCACTTACTGACGATTCCTTATAAACTGACCTGCGGGCGATAACGCGAATACCAAAGTGCGTTATGCCTGTTTCAGTGTAACAGGAGTAGTCAGTGTGCGTAGCAGTTTGAATCCACACTATTCAAAGTCCGTTGAGCGGCCAGATTTTCATGCCAGACCTTACAGACATCGCGTTTGTAATATTCAGGCTGAGCGCGTTTTAGTAAAATATTTCCCGAGAGCGTGTTTGTGATGGGCCTGACATCATCAGGTGCCATGCGTCACTGTGTGTTACTTGTCCTCTGGTTGCTGTTGTGGCGGCTGTCCGTGGTCATGGAGTATGCGCCTCACGCCAGTATCTGGTTCCCGCCGGTGGCACTTACCCTCACTGCGCTGCTGTTTTTAGGGTGGCGTGCGTGTATTACACTGACTGTGGCCTGCGTACTCTCTACGTTCTGGGAAGAGAGTATCTATATGACAGGGCGCAGCATTCAGGAGTTGCTCGTCTCGGGCAGCTTATTTGCCATGCTTCACGTGGGTGTTTATGGCGCTGGTGCTGTGGTGTTACGCAAATCCTTAGCGCACATTACTTCCTATAATTTGTACAGCGTCGTGATGCGCTTTTTGTTGGTGTGTGCAGCGTCAACCCTGTTGGTGTCTGTTATAGGCACGCTGGTGCTTTACGACGGTCTTGCCTCAGCAACGCTAAAAGAAACCCTGATTGCCTGGTGGATAGGCGATATGTCTGGTTTGCTGGTGATGGCGCCGCTTTTTGTTGCACTGTTTCAGCGCTGGTACCCTTCACAAAACTTTCTATCCGACATCGCTTTTGTGCCAATCGTGCACGCTAATGATTTCCCTACAGCGTAAAACTGGTGTTGACTATGCTGGGGTTGTTGTTTACGTCTTTCGCTGCCTACTACTTTGATTCGCCCGAGATAGCCTGTTTCGTGTTCTTTCTGGCGATGCCACAAATGTGGATTGTATACACTGAGTCGCCATTTCATGCGGCGGTCAGCCTGGCGTTGTTTGGCTTTACCATGGCCGGGCTCGTGGCGTTTTGGGGCATTGATACCCAAGCCTATATCTTCCAATTTGCCCTGTGTGTAATGGCCTGCAGTACCTATTTTTCCATGGCGGTACCGGCCTTGATCTCCGACAATCACAAGCTACACCAGCAGGCCCATTACGACGGACTCACCCAGGCGCATACCCGTCAGTCATTTTTTAATACCGCCGAGCAACTGACTAAACAGGCGGCGCGCTATCATGAGTCTTTGTCGTTGATTGTGTTTGATATCGATAAGTTTAAACACATAAACGACTCGCTTGGCCACATTGTGGGAGACGATGTGCTAAAGGCGGTAGCTCAAATAGCCCGTTCAGAATGCCGGGAAAGTGACTTGTTTGGCCGCTTTGGGGGCGACGAGTTTTTGATTTTGTTGCCGAACACGCCGTTGGAGTCAGGTGTGAAAGTGGCGGAGCAAATCAGGCAGGCAGTCAGTCATGTGTCTGAACAGTTTGATGGTATAGAGGTGTCCTGTTCCTTTGGTGTTGCGCCCGTGCTGATTGCTGAAGGTGTAGAAAGTGCGTTTGAACTGGCAGACAGACAGTTGCTTATGGCCAAACGAGCCGGCCGTAATCAGGTGAAGTGGCCACAATTCTAGCATAAGGCAATGAACACACTGCCTTATGCCAAGTGGCTGCTACTACAACGAGTCGCGGTATACGTAGTTTGCCAGCGGGTGTTTTCTGCTACGCAGATCACGAATAAAGAACTGCGCGACTTTCGAAGCCCCCACGACGTTCAAGTGAGTGTTGTCGACTTTGCCATCCGGGTAGCGTGTGTAGAGATCGGGTGGTACCTGAATAAAATACTGCTGACTGGCTGGTTCACCTATCTCCTTTAAAAAGCCACAGGTCTGGTCATTCAAATCAAAAAAGGCGACGTCTTCTTGCTGAGCTACCTTTTTCGCTGCATTGGCGTAGTCGATAAGTTTGCGTTGTAAGTTCCCTTCGCTGTCGAAGTGGCGGCGGCAAATGGAGCTGGCGATCATGGGAATGGCATCCTTAGCGCGTACATCGGCGATGTACTGTTTCAGGAACGCCGGGTAGTCTTTGTCTACAGAGGCATACCGTGCCGGGTCGTCGACTTTCTGATCGTTATGACCAAACTGAATTAATACATAATCGCCTGCTTTTAATTCAGAAAGCACTAATGCCCAGCGGCCCTCATTGATAAAGCGGCGGGTGCTGCGTCCATTTGCCGCGTGATTCACAATCTCAAGCTCTTCGTTCATGAACTCAGGTAGCAATTGCCCCCAGCCGCGTTCCGGATAGGCCAGGTTAGGTTTGTCGGCCATGGTAGAGTCACCCACCAGATGAAGCGCTACGCGCGTTGGATCCCAGGCACTGGCTGGTATACAAACGGATATCAGTGCAAAAACAGCGAAGAGTTTTTTCATTGTATTTCCTTAAAACGAAAAAAGGCCATTACGAATAATGGCCTTTGCTTAGGACACTAAAGATTACATTCTGTAGCTTGCGCCAATAAAGAACTGACGACCAGTTTGCGTCACGTTCCACACGCGGCCACCGATATTAGGAGATACCATTGCAACAATTGGCTCGTCGGTCAGGTTAATACCTTCAATTGAAATTTTCAGGTTTTCTGACACGTTGTAGCTCGCTGAGAAGTCAATGTGCGTAGTACCGTCAACATAACGTTGTTTGTTCGGGTTGCTATTGAACGACGTAGTGAACTCGCTGCGATTTGCCATTGAGATACGAGCGCTGAATACTTCATCTTCCCAGTAAACGGTGAAGTTTGAAGAGCGGTCAGACTGGCCCGTCAGGTTCACGTCTGCATCAACAAACGTCATGTTAGCCAGTACGCCGAAGTTTTGCACCCATTGTGGGCCCGGCAGGAAGTCAAGTTTTTGTTGATACTGCACTTCGTAACCGTCCAGCTTGCCGCCACCGCCATTGATTGAGCGACGAACTTCAAAGTCTGAGTTGTTAACGATGTTAGCCTGGCCACCCAGTACGCTATCTGGTAAGCCTACTTCCTGCCAGTTCAGTGTAACCGTCTCGCTGGTAGGGAAAGACTCGATGTCTTTAATGAAGTAGGCAAGTGACAACAACGCGCCTTCGTCGAAGTAGTATTCAGCCGACAGGTCGTAGTTAGTTGCACGGAACGGATCAATGAACGGGTTACCGTAGCTTACTGTCAGGTTGAACGGGTCAACACTACCACCTGGAGACAAGGTGCTTAGACCAGGGCGAGACATAACGTCTGCATAAGACGCACGTAACACTACATCTTCGGTTACGTCTAATGCGAGGTTAAGTGACGGCAGCGTGTCGCTGTAGTCGTTCTTCACTGAGGTTGGGTCGCCATTTACCAGACCGGTAGATTCAACGTCGGTTGTAGCATAACGCACACCCGCGTTACCGCGCAGATCCATGTCGCCAATTGGGTAGAAGAAATCCGCTTGCAGGAAGTAGCTCAGGTTTTCTTCGCTAACGGCATAAGTATCGCCGCCACGTGGTGCATAGCTCCAGCCACCGCTCGCCAGGAATTGGGGTAATTGTGCGTTGTCGGCCATAAAGAATGACTGACCGCCAAAGTTAACGACATTGCCGTCAGCAGCAGTAACTACGTTGCTGATACCAAAAGCTACGTTGTCAACGGTACCGTCTGCGGCGTCAGCTGATGCGAATGTGCCATCGGCACGTGAGCCTGCAATTGAGTACAGGTAGTCTTTATAGGTCACACCGCCTTTCAGGGTAATCGCGTCATTCAGGATATACTCGAAGTCAGCGCGGGCGTTGTCGTAGCTTGATTTGGCATCATAAATACGGTCACGGTATTCAGACAGCTCCCAGTTTGCCGGGTTGGCCGTATCAAAGCTGTAGCTCATTGACGGGCTCATTTGATTGGTAAAATCGTATGTTACCGCTGACGTGCTGTCTGCATAGTCCAGTGTGCGACGCGAGTCGTTCACGCTGAAGTGCTCGTAAATAATGGTGGTTTCACGGTTGTCCAGCACAGATTCAGACGTACCGACTAACAGGTTAACTTTTAAGTCATCGTTGAAATGATGTTCAACATCCACGCTGAACTGGGTAAATTCAGATTCCCAGTTAGACTCGAAGTTTTCTGAACGAATGTCTACATCGTGGGCTGTTGCAGCAATAATGCTGTCGTTGCCATCAATGGTGTAGTCAGTCAGGTAAGTTTGACCCACACCTGAAGAGTTGGTACGAGCCAACGAGATAGCCTGCATGAACGGCTCAAGACGCTGTGCTTCAATTTTTGAGTACAAGGCATCTAGGGTAATCGTGGTGTCGTCGCTTGGCGCAAACTGCACAGACGCAGTGATACCGGTGCGATCCAGTTCATGCGTCTTGTCGGCAAAACGCGGGAAGCGTGGGTGCCAGTAGCTGCTTAAGTCTTCATCCTGGGTACCCAGGCACGAAGAATCTGTACAGAAGCCGTCGTCTTCCCAGCGGCCAGTGTCTGAACCGACGTTGCTGATTAACTGTGATGAGAATGAGGCAGAAACCAAGACACCAAAAGAGCGATCGTCATTGGTGTAGCTGGTCAGTGCCGATAATCTTGGGTCCGCTTCTTCTGACTGGTCGTTATAAGTGCCCTGCACGTTAATGGCAGTCACATTGTCGTTAAAGTCGAAAGGGCGGCCTGTAGTGAGGTCCACGGTTGCACCTAACGTGCCTTCTTCAATTTCTGCTGACGACGTTTTGTGAACGGTTAGCTGGCTGAATAATTCTGAGGCAAATACGTTGAAGTCAAAAGCACGGCTCTTACGCACGCCGCCAGGACCCGCAGAAAGTGATTGTGCTTGCATGCCGTTTAACTGCACACGTGTGAAGCTTGAGTTCAGACCACGAACGGTGATCTCACGACCTTGTCCGGCGTCACGGCTGATCGCAATACCTGGGATACGTTGCAGTGACTCGGCCAGGTTCTGGTCCGGGAAGTCAGCAATATCTTCTGCAAGAATAGTATCAACTGCGCCTGCTGAGGCTCTTTTAGTAATCAGTGCTTTCTGTAAGCTGTCGGCAAAGCTCGATGCGCGAACTTCGATTACTTCGACCATGTCATCATTGGTCTCAGCACTCTGGGCAAATACAGCAGGAGTAAGCATGGCGCACGCGACAGCAATACTGACTGGTGCTTTTTTAAAGGACTTGGCAAAATTCATTCGTGGATCCTCACGTTTTTATTTGTGCCTGCATCAGTGGTTGGTTAACGTGCAGGCACATAGTGTGCATGGGTACTGATGCTTGTATCACCTGTTATTTTTATTGCTGTAGTTTACAAGCGATTAACAATATATGATTAAATGCTACCGGTGGCAAGCCTGTTTTTTCATTTTTTTAAAATTTTTGTACGATATTTCACAAATCGATTTGATAAATAAGATGGATTTGTAGGCAGTTGAATGGCGCTTTTATTACGTTGAATGACTTTTTTGTGCTTTTAAAACAGTTATTTATATTGATATTCCGTTTATGGTATTTTTTGCCCGAAATTCTATTTACAACTTGACAACATCAATCAAATTAACCAAAATGCTACCGGTAGCATTTAGCGTTTCAATTTTGTTAACACAGGGGTAAATAATGGCCAGAAAGCTAATCAAAGTTGTCCTTATGTCATTAGGTATGGCGGTAGGTAGCAGTATGGTTCAGGCAGAGCCACTCGATAACACCAAAGCCTGGTCTCAGCGTATGGTTGAGTCAGAAATGGTGCGTTTCCCGGAAGCCTGGATGATGGACTGGGACGAAAAACCGACCTGGGATTATGTTCACGGCTTAAACCTGCTTGGCTTTACCCGCGTGTATGAGCAAACCGGTGATCAACGGTATTTCGATTATCTGAAAGGGTATTACGACACGCTGATTGACGATAAGGGCAATATTGCCACTTATAAGAAAGAGAAATTCAACATCGATATGATCAATGCAGGAAAGGTTCTGTTCTTCCTGTATGACCAAACTGGTGATAAAAAATACCTGTTAGCCGCTGACAAATTGCGTGCACAGTTCGATGAACATCCACGTACCAGTGAAGGTGGGTTCTGGCACAAAAAACGTTATCCGTACCAAATGTGGCTGGACGGCCTGTATATGGGCGCGCCGTTTTATGCAGAATACATCATGCGCGCTGGCAAGCCTGAACAGCTGGACGATGTTTTCCTGCAATTCGAGCTGATTGAAAAGCATTTATACGATCCAAAGACCGGTCTGCCTCGTCATGGCTGGGACGAGTCGCGCGATCAGAAATGGGCAGACAACAGCACTGGTCTGTCACCTCATCACTGGTCTCGTGCATTGGGATGGTATGCCATGGCAATGGCTGATGTACTGGACATTGTTCCGCCGCATTTGTCCAAACGCGCCTGGTTGGCCTCGCGCTTTGAAAATCTAATGACGCAAGTGGTGAAATATCAGCACACCAGCGGTACCTGGTATCAGGTGACTGACCTGGGTGACCGCGACGGAAACTATCTTGAAGCGTCAGGCACAGCTATGCTGACCTATGCGATGGCGAAAGGAGTAAACCTCGGCGTATTACCCGCAGAGTTTAAAGGTTACGCGGAAAAAGGTTTTGCAGGGCTGCTTGATCAAATGATTTCCGTCGACCCTGAGTCAAATGTGATTACCCTTGAAAAAGTCTGTGCCGTAGCTGGCCTTGGTGGTAACCCTTACCGCGATGGCAGCTTCGAGTACTACATGAGCGAACCGATTCGTCCGAACGATGCGAAAGGCGTGGGTCCGTTTATTCTGGCTGCAGTAGAACTGGGTAAGTAAGCCATGTTTACCGGTAAGTTTTGGGGCCTGGGTATTTTGTTAACTGGCCTTTGTGGCTGCAGTGGCGCTCATTCACTGCAGTCACCTCCCCCTTCCGACGCTAGCATAATGCATCAGTCAGATCTTGGGGATGGGACTTACCGTAACCCAATTCTGCACATTGATTATTCCGACCCGGATGTCGTCGCCGTAGGTAATGACTACTACATGACCGCATCCAGCTTCAATTCTGCACCCGGTTTACCCGTATTGCATTCTACCGATTTGGTTAACTGGACGCTGATCAACTACGCGTTGCCTGTACAGGTGCCAGCAGACCACTATGCCCGGCCGCAACATGGTAATGGCGTATGGGCACCCAACATTCGTTACCACAATGAGAAATTCTGGATCTTTTACCCCGACCCGGATTTTGGCATATACGTTGTGACTGCTGACGATCCGGCGGGAACCTGGAGCGAACCCAAACGCATTCTTGCTGGCAAAGGGTTAATTGACCCGACCCCGTTGTGGGATGACGATGGTAACGCCTGGCTGTTACACGGTTGGGCGAAGAGTCGTGCGGGCTTCAATAACGTATTGAGTTTGCGAAAAATGGCAGCAGACACCAGTTGGGTGTCAGAAGAGTATCAACACATTGTTGACGGTCACGCGTTGCCGGGTTATCGCACCCTGGAAGGGCCCAAGTTCTATAAGCGTAATGGCTATTACTACATATTTGCCCCTGCCGGTGGTGTTGAAACTGGCTGGCAGTCTGTGTTCCGGGCAAAAAACCTCACAGGCCCTTATGAAAGCAGAGTGGTTATGGCGCAGGGTAATACCCTGATCAACGGCCCGCATCAGGGCGCATGGATACACACCGCCCAGAATGAAGACTGGTTCATTCACTTTCAATCCCGAAAGGCCTATGGTCGCATTGTGCATTTACAGCCGCTGGCCTGGCAGGATGACTGGCCGGTTATTGGCAATGACGCTGATAAAAACGGCGTCGGCGAACCTGTGTATGTGCATCAGAAGCCTCAGACCTCAAAACCAGGTTCGGTGAAGGCTCAGCCGACCACTGATGAATTTAATGACCAGCGATACGGTTTGCAATGGCAGTGGAATGCCAACCAGCAAGACAACTGGTTTAGCTGGGAAACAAAGTCGCACATTCGGCTACATGCCCAAATGAAAATGCCTGAAACAGGCAATAACCTGTGGATGACGCCCAATCTGATGCTGCAGAAATTACCCGCCCAGCAATTTCAGGTGCGTATGCGCATGACCGTGCCTTCAAATACGTTTGCATTAGAGTCTGGTCTGCTGTTATTTGGCGAAGACTACGCCTGGGTTGGTGTGAAAGCGATTAACGGCACGCCTCATCTTGTGTATGTGCAGTGCCGCAACGCCCGCACCGGGTGTGATGAAAGCGTTCATGACTATGGCCCTGTTAAGCACGAAACGATCGAATTTCGCTATATCATGGCATCCGACTCGACCGCAGTATTTGGCTATCGTTATGATGACACCGAACCCTTTACGGTGGTGGGTGAACAGTTTATTGCGCGACGCGGTCGCTGGGTAGGGGCGAAAACGGGCATTTTCGCAGTAACAAACCCTTTAATTAAAGTGGATGCTGGCTCGCAAAACTATGTAGATGTGGACTATGTTCGCTTTATCCCGATGCACCGGAAATAATCACGTATGAACCTGAAACGCGTTTCCCTGTTTCTTTTACTTTGTTCCATGCTGAGTACAACGGCACTGGCAAAAGAAACGACTTTCCAGGTGGATGACGGCTATACGCCGGGTGAACGCTTTGCGCGCTATAAACCCAAGCACCCGGAACTGAAATGGCCGGTATTGCAATACCGGGAAGGGCAGGCCACAGAATTTGAACGGCCCTATAAATCACTGGGCAATCGCGATTTGCACATAGACACGTTTTTTCCTTCAGCTGAAAATCACAATGGTCAGGCGATTGTGCTAATTCACGGCGGAGGCTGGCGCGCAGGCAATAAGTCCCATTTTTATCCGTTGGCTAATAAACTTGCTCAGCGTGGCTACACCGTATTTACTCCGGAATATCGCCTGTCGATTGAAGCCCAATACCCGGCTGGCATGCTGGATATAGTAGATGCAGTGCTGTGGGTCAAAGCGAATAGCGAAACATTGATGATCAATCCAGACAGAGTCGCCATCGGTGGTGGTTCTTCCGGTGGTCAAATGGCCGCGTTGGCGGGCTTTACCGCACACTTGCCGCTTTTTAATCCGCATCAGGACGCTGACCCTCGTGTTAATGCCGTTATTGATTTGGACGGCGTGCTGGATTTCACTACACCACTGGCGCTGCAATTTGAAGACAAACGCAAAGCGACGTCTGCTGCTGCCTTATGGCTGGGCGGCGACTATCAGTCTATGCCAGCGCGCTGGAAAGAAGCGTCTGCTGCTACCCATGTGCACAATAATACCCCGCCCACACTGGTGATCAGCAGTGGTCAGGTGCGTTTTACGGCAGGGCATGATGCGGTAGGCAAAGTGCTTAACCAATACGGTATCGATTACGAATTTGTCATGCTACCGCCCACTATTCATACGTTTTGGTTGTTTGAGCCGTACCTGAGCCAGACAACGGAAACCATTCATACCTTTTTACAGCGTGTCGCAACGCAAGGAGTACCGCAGTGACTATGTCGATGAACCGTCGGTCTTTATTAAAACTAATGGGTACAGGCTCAGCCGCCATGGGCGCGCTGACAATGTCGGGTTGTACAGGCAGTCCTTCTGCTAACAGTGATTTTGCCTGGAACGATCAGGCCAACGCCATCCGAGCGCGTATTGTGCCGCCAAGCTTTCCATCACGCAGCGCGGTTATTACCGAGTACGGCGCCAAAGCGGGCAGTGGCGAGAATGTCAGCGACGCTATTCACGCCGCGATTGAAGCAATTGCAAAACAAGGTGGAGGCCGTGTAGTCGTGCCGAAAGGCGAGTTTTACACCGGCCCGGTTCACCTCAAATCTAATATTAATTTGCATATTGAGGAAGGCGCTACGCTGCACTTCATCCCGGAACCAGAACTGTACAAACCCTACGTGTTCACCCGCTGGGAAGGCACGGAACTCATGGGATATTCGCCGCTTATTTATGCGTACGAACAAACCAATGTAGCCATAACCGGTAAAGGCACGCTGGAAGGTGGCGGTAGCCCAACTCAGTGGTGGCCCTGGAAAGGCAAATGGAAAGAGGCTGACTGGGGCGACCACCCGGTTGAAAACCAGAAGTTTACCCGCGATGTGTTACGCCAGATGGCAGAAGACGAGGTGCCGGTAGCCCAGCGTGTGTTCGACGAAAACTACCTGCGTCCGCCATTTATTCAGCCCTATAAATGCAAAAACGTGCTTATTGAAGGCGTTACCATCAAGAATTCTCCATTCTGGCTGGTCAACCCGGTGTTGTGTGAAAATGTAACGGTAACCGGCGTTCACTGTGACAGCCACGGACCAAACTCCGACGGGTGCGATCCGGAGAGTTGTAAAGACGTGCTCATAGAAAACTGTGTGTTCGATACCGGCGATGACTGCATTGCAATCAAGTCAGGCCGCAATGCCGATGGTCGCAGAGTGGGCGCGCCGTGTGAAAACATTCTGATCAATGCTTGCCAAATGAAAGCCGGACACGGCGGTGTGGTGATTGGCAGTGAGATCTCTGGCGGGGTAAAAAACCTGTATGCTCAGCACTGCGAAATGAGCAGCCCGGATCTAGACCGGGGAATTCGCATTAAAACCAATTCCATTCGCGGTGGGCATTTACAAAACCTGAACTACCGTCATTTGCGCATTGGTAAGGTAAAAGACGCCATCGTTATCAACTTTTATTATGAAGAAGGCGATGTGGGCCAGTTTATGCCTACTCTGGAAGCCATCTCCATTGAAAATCTGCATGTTGTGGAAGCGAAGCGCGCCTTTATGATGCGCGGGTATCCTCATACGCCTATCACCGGCGTGTCGCTGAAAAATATCACGATCGAGAAAGCGGAAAAGGACTCTGTGATTGAGAATGTCGCTGAGGTCACGCAGGAGAATATCGTTATCAACGGTAAAGCGGTGGTGATCTAACATGGGAGTACAGGGAAGACTGTTCAGGATGCTGGCCTTATGCGCCATGGTTCTGGGCGGGTGCGCAACGCTACTGGGTGGGTGCGCAACGCCGCCCGGCCAACCGGTGGATCGCATTGACGCTCGCGTGCTAAGCGCACAGAGTGACAATGCATTTACATCGATACAAGCGGCTATCGACGCCGCCCCGGACGGGAAACCCTGGACGATATTCATCGGCCCCGGAGTATTTGAAGAGCGGGTCATTATTAATAAGCCGGGTATTCGACTTGTCGGCAGCGGTAAACGCAACACAACCATTGCTTACGCCCGTTATGCAGGTGAGCCTGTAGCACCGGGAAGTGAGGAAACCTGGGGAACGTTTCGAACGGCCGTGGTGGAGGTGTTGGCGCCCGACGTCAGTTTGTTTGATTTAACGATTGAAAATACCTACGACTATCCGGCAGACGATAAGCTGCCTAAAGGCCACCCGGATAAAATTCGAGGTACCCAGGCCGTCGCGCTTAAAATTGCAGAGCAAGCTGACCGCACTGTGCTGCAACGCGTAACCTTGTTGGGTTATCAGGATACACTTTACGCTCAATCGGGCAGAACCTATGTTCTGGACAGCGAAATTGCCGGGCATGTGGACTTTATATTCGGTGCAGGTAACGTGCTGTTCGAATATACCGATGTGATTTCCCGACCAAGAGCGCATCCAATGACGTTTACCGGGTATGTGACCGCTCCCAGCACGCTGATTGAACAGGAGTATGGTTTTACCTTCCTGAACTGCCGATTGCTGCGAGAGATTGGTGTGCCCGACAACAGTGTGCCCCTGGGCCGCCCCTGGCACCCCACCACCACCTTTGATGACGGGCGTTATGCCAACCCCAATGCCATTGGTAAAAGCACCTTCATCAATACATTTATGGATGGCCACATTGCGCAGGTTGGTTGGAGCAGTATGGGCGGCACCGCCAAAGACGGTTCTCGCAAACGCTTTATGCCGTTAACTGACGCGCGATTCAGTGAGTTTGGCAGTTATGGGCCTGGGGCACATAGCAATACCGACAGACCGCAAATATCCATGGCAGATCTGCCTCTATATACAAAAGAAAAAGCACTGAATGACTGGACACCCACTACGTTGTCCAGACAAGCGCATCGCTTGTTAATTCAGTAATTCATATCGCTGGGGCCAGAGATTTCCAGCCCTGGCGGCATTTTCATCACATGCCGCTTTCAGGCACAAAAAAATTTTCAAATTTTTTTTAATAAACCCCTTGATCTTGTCTGGGTACTCCCCCATTTAACCACGCAGTAACAATTTTACGGCCCATCAGGGTCAAACTAGGCAAACGGCGTATGACCAATGTGTACGTCGGCTAATCACAAAAATTGAATAGTTAGATTATTCAGGAGATTTGAAAATGGCAATTCGTCCTTTACACGATCGCGTTATCGTCAAGCGCGCAGAGCAAGAAAGCAAATCTGCTGGCGGTATCGTATTGACCGGTTCTGCGGCAGAAAAATCGACTCGCGGTGAAGTAATCGCTGTGGGCAACGGTCGCATTCTGGAGAATGGCGAAGTGAAAGCATTAGACGTAAAAGTCGGCGACACCGTTATTTTCAACGACGGTTACGGCGTAAAAACCGAGAAGCTGGATGGCGAAGAAGTGCTCATCATGAGCGAAAGCGACATTCTGGCAATCGTAGAGTAATAAACCGTTTAACCGAATTGAGAGGAATTTAAAATGGCAGCTAAAGAAGTACGTTTTGGTGATGACGCCCGCACAAAGATGCTGAAAGGCGTAAACATCCTGGCAAACGCAGTTAAAGTTACCTTAGGTCCTAAAGGCCGTAACGTAGTACTGGATAAGTCATTCGGTGCCCCAACCATTACTAAAGATGGTGTATCTGTAGCGAAAGAAATCGAGCTGGACGACAAGTTCGAAAACATGGGCGCGCAGATGGTTAAAGAAGTCGCGTCTAAAGCAAACGACGAAGCGGGTGACGGTACTACTACTGCAACTGTGCTTGCACAAGCGATTGTTACTGAAGGCCTGAAGTCTGTTGCTGCGGGCATGAACCCAATGGACCTGAAGCGCGGTATCGACAAAGCGGTACTGGCTGCAGTTGAAGAGCTGAAAGCCCTGTCTACTGACTGTGCGGACAGCAAGTCTATCGCTCAGGTAGGTACTATCTCTGCAAACTCTGATTCAGAAGTGGGCGACATCATTGCCAAAGCAATGGAAAAAGTAGGTAAAGAAGGCGTAATCACTGTAGAAGAAGGTCAGGCTCTGCAAAACGAACTTGACGTTGTTGAAGGTATGCAGTTCGACCGCGGTTACCTGTCTCCTTACTTCATCAACAACCAGGAAAGCGGTGCGGTTGAATTAGACAGCCCATTCATCCTGTTGGTTGACAAGAAAATCTCTAACATCCGTGAATTACTGCCTACACTAGAAGCAGTAGCAAAAGGCGGTAAGCCTCTGCTGATCATCGCTGAAGACGTAGAAGGTGAAGCGCTGGCCACTCTGGTTGTTAACAACATGCGTGGAATCGTTAAAGTTGCAGCGGTTAAAGCACCTGGTTTCGGCGACCGTCGTAAAGCTATGCTGCAAGACATCGCTATCCTGACTGGCGGTACTGTTATCTCTGAAGAGATTGGTCTGGAGCTGGAAAAAGTTCAGCTGGAAGACTTAGGTACAGCTAAGCGCGTCGTTATCAGCAAAGACAACACAACTGTCGTTGACGGTGCGGGTGAAGAAGCGGCGATTCAGGCACGTTGTGAGCAAATCCGCGCACAAATTGCTGACTCTACTTCTGACTACGACAAAGAGAAACTGCAAGAGCGTCTGGCTAAACTGTCTGGCGGTGTAGCAGTAATCAAAGTTGGCGCAGCGACTGAAGTTGAAATGAAAGAGAAGAAAGACCGCGTAGAAGATGCACTACACGCAACTCGCGCAGCGGTTGAAGAAGGTGTGGTACCTGGTGGTGGTGTAGCACTAGTTCGCGCAGCAGCTAAACTTGCTGACCTTACTGGCGACAACGACGACCAAACCGTAGGTATTAAGCTTGCACTACGTGCAATGGAAGCGCCTCTACGTCAAATCTCTATCAACTCAGGTGCAGAAGCATCTGTAGTAGTTAACGCAGTGAAGAACGGCGAAGGTAACTACGGTTACAACGCAGGTAACGACACTTACGGCGACATGCTGGAAATGGGTATCCTTGACCCAACTAAAGTGACGCGTTCTGCACTGCAATTCGCTTCTTCAATTGCATCACTGATGATCACTACAGAAGCAATGGTAGCTGAACTGCCTAAAGAAGACGCACCTGCAATGCCTGACATGGGCGGCATGGGCGGAATGGGCGGCATGGGCGGCATGATGTAAGTGCCTACTCCTCCCTTTGTTGTTGATTTATAAGGGTTTATTTTTCATATGTAGAGACGTATGTAGAGATAATAATAGAGCCTTTTGATCTAACACGGCATTGAGACCTAAAAAAGCCATCAAGA
>NZ_CFIDRX010000036.1:0-29556 GCF_984433645.1 Marisediminitalea sp. | reverse complement strand
TTGAAGTAATTAAGTTTTATTGTGTGTACTTTCCCGCCCGCGCAGTCGGCACGTTAGGGGGAATCATAAAAACCTTTGGAACATCGTCGTATGGAAAATAAAAAAATAAAAATATTGCAGTTCATTTGTTCCACAGGCTTTTACGGTGCGGAGCGCTGGGTGCTGGCACTCGCAAGCCATTTACCCACCGATACTACTGAATCGCTGCTGGCTACCACTCTGGAAGACGACTCCCGGGATCTGGAACTGGTAAGACAGTTCAAACAAAAATGTGGTAACACCTTCGAAATACCGATGAAACACAAATTCGATATTTCCGTTGTCGATAAGTTGGTTGCACTCATAAAACGTGAAAACATCGATATTATTCACACCCACGGATACAAATCAGACATCCTCGGCGTTTGGGCTGCCAGAAAAGCAGGTATCCCTTGCGTTGTTACACCGCATGGCTTTGAAAATGCAAAAGACATTAAACTAAGAACGTTTATTTGGCTGGGATGTCAGGCCATGAAATACGGTGACGCCATCGTGCCGCTGTCGACGCAACTCATGAAAGACATGCACCGAATAGGCGTGCGAAAAGACAAACTGCATTATATTCAGAATGGCGTCGATTTGTCTGAAGTTGAAGCGGTGCGCACTGACGACAGTGTGCCTGCTGAAACCGAGAAACTGCGGGTCGGGTTTATTGGCCAAATGATTAGCCGTAAAAACATCGATGATATCCTGACCATATTTGACGATTTACACCAGGAAGGCATGCCCATTGAGTTGCTGTTCCTGGGGGACGGTGACGACCGAGCGCGGCTGGAAGAAAAGGCCACTACCCTGGCAAGCAAACAAGATATTCACTTCCTTGGTTTCAGAGACGATCGTTTAGCGCTGCTCAAAACCTTTGATTTATTTGTAATGACATCAACATTGGAAGGCGTTCCCCGTTGCCTGATGGAAGCCTGCGCGATGGGTACACCGGTCGCGGCCTACCAGATACCCGGCATCGACCAGCTCATCACACATAACGACACCGGACTGCTGGCGCCGCTTGGTGAGCGCGAGACACTGAAAGGCTATTGGCGTGAGATGTTATCTGATACCATCAAAGCCAGACAATACGGCCTGAATGCCAAGGCATACGTGGAAGAGCATTTCTCCGCGCAGCGCATGGCCAACGAATACATGGTGCTTTTTAAGGATTTGCTACGCTAAGGAACGGCTATGCTTCATCAACAACCGGCTTCTACAATATTTATTCTCACTATTGATACTGAAGAAGAATGGCAGTGGGATGGGCCTTTCCCTCAAGACAATTGCAAGGTTGAAAACGTTCAGCGCATCCCCGAGTTTCAGTCATTTTGTGAGGAACTGGGTATTCGCCCCACCTACTTTGTTGATTACGCAGTAGCGGCCAATCCCTTTGCGGTAAAGGCGATAAATCAGGCTCGTCAGAACAACCATTGTGAAATTGGCGCTCACCTGCATCCGTGGTGTAATCCGCCGTATTTTGGCCAAACCACCGAAGCCGAATCTCATGTGGTGAATCTGCCCCTGCCGCAAATCGAAGCCAAACTGGACGAACTCATGCGGGTGCTGACTGAACAGTTTAATACCCAGCCCCGCTCTTTTCGCACCGGCCGCTGGGGTATCGACAGCAAAGTCCTTACCTTGCTGGCCGATCGCGGTTTCAGAGTAGATTCCAGTGTGTACCCGTTTTATCGCAATGAATACTTTTCTTGTGAGGGCTCCCCGTTGGCGCCCTATTGGCCGGATTTTAACGATCCGTTATCACCCGGCCACCAACGTCAGATTATGGAAATCCCGGTAACCGCAGGCTTTAACCGCCAGGACTACGGATTCAGCGAAAAGCTGCACCGACTGGGGGAAACCGCGCCCATGAAGTTACTTCATACCATCGGTTTATTATGGCATTCACGTTTACTCAGAAAGATCTACCTGAGCCCGGAACTCAACGACGAGCAAAACCTGTGTTTATTGGTCGACACTGCTATCAAGCGCCAGCAGCGCGTGATCCACATGTATTTGCACAGCTCCAGTCTGATAGACGGTGCGACCGGTTTCTTTGAGGAAACAAACTCCCTGAGTATTATTTGCCAACGCATTCGCGCCACCGTTGAACACTTACAGCGCCTTACGCCCGTGGAGTTTTGTACGATCACCGAAGCCTGTGAGCTTCTGAATGCCCGCAGTGCACAACAAGCAGTATTAACATGAAGATCAGACTCGCAACGCAACAAGACAAGAAGCGCTGGGATGCCTATGTAGAAACTCATCCCCTCGCCACGCCTTATCACCGTTTTGCCTGGGGACTGGCGTGTGAGCATGCGTATAAGCAACCCATGCGGTACCTGATTGCCGAAGATGATCAGCACCAGGTGTGTGGCGTTTTGCCCTGTATCGCATTCAAACGCCCTTTCTCTGCAGCAAAATCGGTTGCTTTACCTTATTGTGATACTGGTTTTGCTCTGGGTGACGACGACCAAATCACCGCTTCACTACTGGGCAAATTGCGCAGCCAAAGCGACTACCGGGATGTCAGTCATGAACCGGTAGGCACTGAAGATTTGCAGGCTGGTCAGAAGGTTGTGTTGCGCTTGCCGTTACCAGAAAACAGCGAACTGCTGATGAGTAGTTTTAAATCGAAATTGCGTAGTCAGATCCGCAAAGCCGAGAAAAATGGCCTGACCATGGTTCTCAGTGAGAACCCGAACGAGCATGTTACTTTACTACCTCATTTTTACGATGTGTATAAGCAGAACATGCGATTGCTCGCGTCGCCCGCCCATGCTTACAGCTGGTTTGAATCGGTAATCGCGCACTATGGTGATAACGCTCGTGTCTGTGTAGTCTATCAGGCATCCACGCCCATTGGAGCCGGCATAGTCATTATGAACGGCACGGTGGCAGCAATCCCCTGGGCGTCGACATTGCCGCAATACAATCGCCTGGCCCCGAATATGATGCTGTATTGGTCGCTGCTGGCGAATGTGACTGACGCTGGCATGCAAACCTTCGACTTCGGGCGCTCGTCTTTTGGCGAAGGGACATACAAGTTTAAAACACAGTGGGGTGCGTTGCCCTACCCGCTTAACTGGCACGATGGGTCTTCAACTGACCACCAGCCACAGGCTGTTGAAACCGGCCCACCAGGCGCCGTCAGGCAGCTTGCAGAAAACGTGTGGCCGAAACTACCGTTGGGATTCACGGTCGCCATTGGCTCAGCTATTCGGCGTTACATTAGTTTATAAATCGGGAGAGCCTTATGTGCGGCATTGCAGGATTTAGTCGTTATCAATTCGAACCCGGAGATGAGTCATTACTGACTACCATGGGACAAGCCATTCTGCATCGTGGTCCGGATGCCGGAGGCACCTACCTCGATGACCATGTGGGCTTGTGCCACCGTCGCCTTAGCATTCTGGATCTATCGGCAGCGGGCAACCAGCCCATGTTCAGCAAAGACGACCGCTATGTCATCGTCTTCAACGGTGAAATTTATAACTTTCTTGAAAGCCGTGCGGCGTTAGAAGCAGAAGGGCATGTTTTCTCTACACATACCGATACTGAAGTGATTCTGGCGCTTTACGCCAAACATGGCAAAGACTGCCTGTCTGAGTTAAACGGGATGTTTGCGTTTGCCATATGGGACAAACAGGAACAGTCACTGTTTCTGGCCAGAGACCGCATGGGCAAAAAGCCGCTTTATTACACCTATGAAGAAGGCAAACTGGCCTTTGCGTCAGAAATTAAGGCGTTGTTGCCCGTCCCGTTTGTTGAACGGGAAATTCGCGACGATGCAGTTTACGACTTTTTTGCCTACCAGTATGTTCCTGATCCGAAAACCATTTTCAAAGGTGTGCACAAATGTCCGCCTGCCCATTACATGCTGTATAAAGACGGTGAGCTCGTTTGTCAGCCATATTGGGATGTAGATTTCAGCAAAGTCAGTGAACGCACTGAAGCAGACCTCACTAACGAACTGCGGGATTTAACAGCCCATTGCACGCGCCAACGAATGATTGCAGACGTACCACTGGGCGCGTTCCTGAGTGGCGGCGTAGATTCCAGTGGTGTCGTAGCAATGATGGCTCAGCAGTCTGACAAGCCTGTGAAAACCTGTTCTATTGGCTTCGACGAAAAGCGCTTTAATGAAACCGAATTTGCGAAAACCGTGGCTGACCAGTACCACACTGAACACCATGAGTTTATTGTGCACGACAATGTCAGTGATAACCTCGAACACATTGTCAGCTTTTTCGATGAACCGTTTGCCGACCCCTCGCTGGTGCCTACATACTTCGTCTCTAAGCTTGCGCGTCAGGAAGTGACTGTAGCGATTGCCGGTGACGGCGGCGATGAAGTCTTTGCGGGCTATGAGAAATACAGTATTGATGCCATCGAAAACAACCTGCGTAACAAAGTACCGGCATGGGTAAGAAAGCGCATTTTGCCGAAAGTCGCCAACCTGGTCGCGGGTTCCGGCATCTCGGTATTGAAAAAAGTAAAATCACTGTGTGACAGTCTATCCTGTGACCCCGCCATGGGCTTTTATCTGACCAACTCTCAGATTGACGACCGCCAGTGGCAACAGCTTGTGGCGCCGGATTTTGCTGCCAGGCTGGGCGAGTACCACCCCAGCAAAATCACCTTGGATGCGTATGAGCAAGCCAATGGCCCCGACCACTTATCGCGTATTTTGTATACCGATATGAAAACCTATTTGCCCGGCGGCATCCTGGTCAAAGTAGATCGCATGAGTATGGCCCACTCACTGGAAGTGCGCGCCCCTATTTTAGACCGCGATGTCATTGAATTCGCGGCCACCGTGCCGTCGGCATTTAAATTTAAAGACGGCGAGAAAAAACATATCCTCAAAGAAGCATTTAAGCCACTGCTACCCGACGACATCCTGTATCGCAAGAAAATGGGCTTTTCTGTGCCGCTGGATCAATGGTTGCGTGAGGAAATTAAAGCCATTGCTGAACGCTACCTGTTTTCCTCAGACGCCGGATTACTTCGCTATTTTAACGCCAGTGCGATTCAGCAATTGTGGAATGAACACCAATCAGGCAGCCATCAGCACGGTACCGTGCTGTGGAGCTTGCTGATGTTTGAAATGTGGTATCAGCGTTATATGGTCAGCACAGAGAAAGCAGCGTGAGTAAGGCAATCAATGTCATGCATATCACCTATGATATGCGAATTGGCGGCACCGAAATGGTAGTTAAAAACCTGATAGAAGGGTTTGATGATCCGGCGTTTAAGATGTCTATATTCTGTATCGAAGCACCACTGGGACCATGGGGTGAAGACTTAGCCAATGCGGGCATTCCCATTACCACGGTGGCAAGGCAACCTGGATTTGATCGCGGGCTTATTAAGGCGATTCGGCAACACCTCCGCGAGCACAATATCGATATCATTCATTGCCACCAGTACACCCCCTGGGTATACGGTGTGTTAGCAGCGGCAGGCCTGAAAACCAAAGTCATTTTTACCGAGCACGGTCGTTTTTACCCGGATTTTGGCACCTGGAAGCGAAAGCTTATCAACCCGGTGCTTGCGTGGTTAACCGACGCGACCACCGCCATCTCATCTGCCACTAAACAAGCCCTGGTGACCCACGAAAATCTGTCGGCCAGAAATATCGAGGTGATTTACAACGGAATAAAAGCAGTTGAGCCGGTGCCTGAAGAAACTCAACAGGCTTTGAAAGCGGAGTTGGGTATTGCCGCCTCACAAACGGTGTTTGGTACCATCGCCCGATTCGACCCAATCAAAAACCACCTGATGATGCTGCGCGCGTTTAAAGACGTACTCGACGCAGGCAAAGATGCAAAGCTTGTTATCGTTGGCGACGGTGAAATGCGCGCCGACATCGAGACGCTCATCAAAGAACTGGGTATCAGTGACCATGTGGTGCTGACCGGATACCAGCCACAACCCGCCCAATATCTTTCGATCATGGATATTTTCCTGCTGTCGTCATTCAGCGAAGGGACATCCATGACCTTGCTTGAGGCGATGTCTTTGGGCAAGCCTTGTGTCGTGACAGATGCCGGTGGAAACGCAGAGGTTATTGCAGACCAGCAAAATGGCCTGGTGACCGGCAACGACAAACAACGCGAATTTGCTGACGCCATGCATACCCTGGTAAACGATACGGACACCTATCACCAATACCAGCAGGCCAGCTTTGCTCGCTTCAACGCCCTATTTACGGTGGCAGCAATGTGTCAGTCATTTCGCAAGATTTATACTACAGTTATGCAGTAAGGTAAAAATCGCCCCATGAGCAGTAAGTGAGACAGAACAATGACAACAGAGGCCACTCCTCACCCTCAGAAAAAGCGTTTTTGGCACAAGCGCCGTGTTGTTAAATACACGATTATCTCTGCGCTACTGATCCTCATTTTTTCAATCTCACCGCTGGTACTGCCAACAAGTGATTTAACCCCTTCACAGGCTGCACAAGCGCGGGCTGGCGCAGCCAGAATCATCAAGCCACTTATGTCGGCCAGAGAACAGGCCACGATTGCAGTGACTAACGAGCAGCTCACGGCAATCTCCGACACAGTGAGCTATACCGTACCCGCCGTGCAGCTGAGACTCAACAGCAGTGCCATGGGTATATTGATGGCCACCAGCATTACCACTATCCCTGGCGCAGTATATTTAAATGCACAATGTATGCTGATCCCAAATCTTGAAGGCAAACTGGAATTCAATCAATGCCGACTGGGCAACCTGCCGTTGCCGGGTATCATGGTTGAATATCTGTTTAAAGGTATCGCCCGCGTATTTTTCGGCGAAGAAGCTCTGTTAACCTTTAACAACATCCTCGCAAATGCCCAGTTAGGTAACGATAAACTGGTTATCAATTTCCACAAGCCGGGCAACCTGAAGGCCTCTGTTGAAGACAGGATCACCGATACCTTTAAAGTGATACAAGAGCTGCGACAACTCGATAGCGCCGACACAGAAACTATCACGCTCTATCTCGACTATATCCAATCGCATGCCACGCGATCAGATAATACCGCTGAATTAGTCGGCAAAACGTTCTTGTTCGCGCAGTCGCGTTCTATAACCGAAGACCCGGTAGACGAGAATATTGCTGCATTGTGGGCACTGACGATGACACTCGGTGCACCAGAATTTGCACGTATAGTGGCCATGCCGGTTGACTATAGCCTGATGCTGCCAGAGAAGTTTGTACTCAGAAATCGCATGGACTTGCGATTACACTTCTTCTTTTCCGTGGCATTGCGACTGGCAAGTGAAAAGCAGCTTAGCGTGAATATTGGTAAGTTAAAGGAAGTCATGGATACGGCACAAGGGGGCTCTGGGTACAGCTTTCGTGACTTAACTGCCGATAAATCCGGCGTAGAGCTGGCCGACTTTGCCATTTCATCTGAAGACAATGCGCGCCGGGTACAGGCTATACTGGCTGGCAGCAAGGATGAAAACCTGTTTATTCCACTGTTACACGACCTGCCTGAAGGGTTCAGTGAAACTGCGTTTCAGCGCACATTTGGCAGTGAGAGCGATGAGCGCTACCTGGCGATGGAAAATACTATTGACGGACGCATAGCAGCATTGCCGCTGTACAGTGATGAAACAAGTACCGCCTACCGCCGCGCGCCGGCAGTCAATGCCGATGTAGCACTCAATCAAAGTGACATTACCGTTAGTCAGCAGTGGTATCAGGTCGACACGCATATTCATACCCGTTATTCCGACGGCGTGTACAGTGTCGTTCAAATTGCTGAACAGGCCAGTGCCTTCGGCTGTGATGCGATTGCCATTACCGACCACGGCGATCAAAATCTCAAACAAGTGTTGTCGGACACCTACTGGCAAGATGTTGGGAAAGCAGCCAATGCCAATCCGAATTTATCGATCATGGCGGGCCTCGAATGGAATATCCCGCCATTTGCAGGCCGTGAGCACGTCACTGTACTGCTGCCTCAGAATGACCAAACGCCCGCAATGCTGTCGGCATTCAGGGATCAATTTGACCATTATGGCAAATCAACGCCCGTTGATATTGATGCTTCTGCGGCCATGCAATGGTTGAATCAACAGTACGCAGGGCAGTCGGATTCACCGGTAATTATTTACAACCATCCCAGCCGAAAGGACGCCTCAGAAGGCGAAAATCAGCACGATATGGAAAACTGGTTGCAACAGAGCCCCTATGTAATTGGCTTTTCTGGTTCACCAGGGCATCAGAAAAAGCGCGGTGATGACAACGGCTCCTACAACTTTAAATTCAAAACCCGACATGGCTGGGACCCTGCCATTGCGGTTGTGGGTAAAGACTGGGATGCTCTGCTGATGAGCGGACGTCAGATTTATGCCGCCAGAGCTCCGTCTGACTTCCATAACGACAATATGGATTATTGGCCTTGTGAATTCTCAACGACGCATGTACGGGCAACGAGTAATGCACCTCGTCATATAATGGCAGGGTTCAAGCGAGGCCACTTCTGGGCACAACATGGCAAATTTGTTGACGCTTTATCTGCTACGCTGGAAGATAGCAACGGTAAAGTGCTGGCCAATGCCGGCGACACCCTGTCGACCAGCCAAACAGGCCTGCAGGCTCGCCTGACCGTAAATTTAGCTGCAAAAGACTGGCAAGGCTTCGCCACGTCATTGGATGAAGTCACTGCGGTCATCATCACCGACCAGGGTGTTGATACACGGACCTTCTACCCGGAAACAGGTAAGAACCCTTATGTTTTCACTGTCCCTTTACCGCCAAGCGGTTCACATGTGGCGGTAAGATGGTTTGGCAGAAGTATTCAACCTGAACAGCATCACTACCAGTTCTTCACTAATGCAGTGATGGTGCAGCGCTGACAGCACTATTTTGGTTGGGTGCGGCGTCGCATCCACCAGAGTGGAATTAGCACCATGAGTGCGGGAAATAACCACTTTGCTACGTACGCGAACTTTTCGAAATAGTATTTTTTCGTTATAAAATGGGATGTCCCATTCCACACCTGATAGCCGACATTTTTAAGTTCATTGGCAATCATCAACTCGCCATCATTAACACGCCCTAATTGAGCCTGATAAGCCAGCGCCAGTGCTTCAGGCTGTTGCTGATAATAAGCTACGCCATGCTCTAGCACGACACCGAAATCAGCGTCGAGTAGCAGGGTTTTGTCAGGTAATTGTGCTTCAACCATAACGTGTCCGGGCACAGTAATAATGGTATTCGGTATCCCTTGTTCATCAAGCAGCCCTGATAAAGTCATGGAGGCGTCTCCACAAATACCTATCCCTCGCGCCAGGCTGCGATAAGGATCGCTAAAATGGTAGCGCTCGTACTCGGGAATGGAGGTCACAACGCCCATCAGATACAAGATGAAATTTTCCCACACGGGCACGCGCTGATGGAACGTATCCGGGTCGTACATCAGCCACTCGACATGGGCAATACCGTTGGCCAATGCCAGTGTCAAACGGCGTGCATAGGCTTCGTCTGACTCTTCCGTGCGGCGCACGATAGCCTGTTTTAATTCGATGGGGCTCAATGTCAGGTCTTGCTCACCAAAACGCAGTACCTCTGGCGTTAATCCTTCAGGCCGTATATCGCGATTCAGACCATACAAATTTATTGCCATCAACACACAGCCGACTATCACAGAAGCGACCAGAAAGCTGTTTACAACCAGGGCTACCCGTTTCATTGGTTTTGCTTTATTCCTCTGCTAATAACGCGTCCACTGACTATTATTCACAAAACGCTGCCGAATAACAGCATCCGGATTCAGGCGCAGGTCTATCATGATGAAAACCGAGCTGTGCATTTTCTCACAACTGGCTGGATGAGCTTCAACGTGTAGCGGTAACAATGTACCTGCTTTAACACCAAAATAACCGCAAGCTGCAACAAGCCAAATAAACCAACCGTAATGGAACAATGCAACACTAACTGCCAGAAGGAGGTCACTTCCGGCACTACCTGAAACGCCACCCAACCACTACAGTAAATAAACAGTATAGCCGGAAGTACAGGCGCCAATAGCGGAACAAAGGCTTGCTTACCCACAAAAGCCCCTATCACCACAATAAAGAATAAACAGACTGAAATGAGATCTAATCCAATTTTATACTCGGCTAACTCGTACACACTGGCAAAGTCAATTGAGACAAACATGATGCACTGCACCAGTGTGGAGTATATAGAATAACCCAGCAGCAGTTTCGTGCGGTCACGCAACATCACTATCTGACTAAGTATGTTGTTCAGGGTCGCAACAATGATAAAAAAAGCAAAGATCCCCAACAGCTCGGCATACTGTACCCATTTGTCGCCCAAAATCAGGTCGACGACAAAGAAAGCATGCACGTACATCAGATATATAACCGGCGCAGTAATAACAGACATATAAAACAGCACTACCTGCAGTTGCTGCTGGAAATAAGACTGATTGTTTTTAAACTGCGAAAATTGCGTTAGTAGTGGGCCGCCCAGGGGGGTGATGAACGTAGACGTTGGCAAATCGGCATAATAGCGCATTGAGGTATATGCCCCTATCGTCGCTTTCTCGAACGAAACACTCACAAACATTGCATCGATTTGACTGCGAAAAAAATTGATAATCGACTGTGGTAACACCCATTTAGAAAACTCCCACTGGGGTCGAAAGTTTTTCAGGGTAAACCGGGGGCGCATTGGTGCGATCACATAACTGGCAAAAAACTCACTGATGGTTGCTAACAGCTGCCCAATTACCAGTGCCCAGTAAGTTTCAAAAATGACGGCAATGCCAATGGTAATCCCCGTGGTGATGATCCGCGAAGTAATTTGCCATTTGGTAATTGCCCCTAACTCCTGGTTTTTCATTTTAAAGGCCATGCCCGGGCTGTTAAATAAGCCAATGGCCAGGTGCAGACTCAGCACCAGAATAATGGGCATTAGCCGGGAATCATCGTAAAACAACGAGATCGGGTAGCTGGACAAGGCCAACAGCAGAGCCAGGCCTCCTTTTAACACGAGATTCAACGACCAGTTGGTCATTACGTGATCTTCCGTTAACGTTTCCCTGCTAAGTAAATAACTCACACCACCGGTGTTGGAAATCACCACTATAAAATTCAGAAAGATCAATGCAATGGCAACCAGACCATAGTCTTCTGGCTTTAGTATACGCGCCAGAATCACCAGACTGACGATACCAATCAGCCGACGGGAAAGTTGCGTCAACACAGACAACATTATCGCAATGATGCCCGAGCGTGCTGTAAGCATGAAGGGTCCTTTTATACTCGTTAACCGGCAATCCCGGCAAATGGATTATCTCTAAATAGCAATAAGCGGAGTGATTAAGACGCCTTCGACAGAATCTTAGTCAACCGTTTGCGAACAAGGGATTTTTTAATGAACCCCAAGTGCGAGGTCAGGCTGTCAAAATCAGCGTCAATTTTACGATTAATATCCATCATATCAGCCGGCCACTGCTCACAGGGTAAGGCGTCCAAAAACACTTCCTGAATTTTACCCAGCTCATATCGCGCAATACGGTTTATATACAGCTTGATATCACTGCGCTTAAATACCGACAACTTTTCAAAGTCATATCCCACACCCTCGATCCAAGTGGTGCGGTCAGGCAAATTGAAATCGGTAAACTTCAGGTCCGTATTCGCGGCCTTGGTCAGAAAAGAGTCAATCCAGTTAAGACCTACGGGAAGACGAAATGGGGTTTCCCTTATCCGCTCTACAAAGGCGTGCTTCATACCGTATAAGTTACCAAAGAAGCAAGCGCGCTCTATGACCAGGCTTCGGTAGAAATCGATATTCCTGCCAGTCAGGGGCATCCCTGCGATGACAACCGTACTGTCGCCAGTATTTACAAGCTTCTCAGCCATTTGTTCAAAACAATGTGAAGAGAATTGTACATCGGCGTCGGTAAAAAAGTGCACATCAACGTCATCAGCCAGTTCATGTAAATAAGTATTCCATGCGTTGCACTTATCACCCAGCTCAATCTCAACCACATTAAGTCGGCTAAAGCCGAGTTTTTCCTTAACCCTGTTGGCAATGGCTACCGTATCATCCGAGCAGCCATTTGCGATCAGATAAAAGCAGTTAAGTTGCGCATTAACGTTGTTAAAAATACTGGTGATTGATGCTTCGATATTGTCTTGCTCGTTATATGCAAACATAACAATATTGTAGTTTATGCTTGTCACGCGACTGCTTTCCCCGCTCTGTGAACCTGACCGGGCATGCGTTTCGGCGGCACCGGTTGCTCTTTTATAATATCTTCACCTGTTGAACGTTTTGCCAGGTAATAGTTTGCCGTGATCAACAATAATAAGAAGTAAAACGGCTCGAATATAATCAGGTCCAAAAACAATGCACCGGTGAAATAGCCAACTAATCCAGCCATACAGGACATATTGATGTAATCAAACGTCGAGTTTGTCACCACCCTTTTGCGGACAAATTTAAACTGTTTCCAGGACACCCAGAAAAACGATAAATAAATTAACCCTGCGAAGATGCCGGTGTTGGCAGCAAAGTTCAAAAACGTATTGTGGGCAACGTGCGGCGACTTGCCTGGAAACAACAAACGCGATGCATACTGGAACCGTTGTGGGCCAGCGCCAAGCAATGGATATTCCTGAACAATATCAATACCTACTGACCAGGATACCAAACGCGGGTTCAACGGCTTGTCACCTGATTCGGTTTGCGCTTGTTCAACCGTATTCGATGTTCGCTGAGTCAGCATTCCCCCCTGATATACCAGCATTGCTACAAACCCAACCCCCATCAGAATATTCAGGCTTTTTGATTTCACCTGCATCGCAAAAAACAGGGTAACCGCAGCTGCGCTGAGCAAGGCCCCTCGTGATGCAAACAAAATCAGGGCGTGCCATATAAACGGGATGGTCAGTAGCAAGCCGTACTTTAACCACTTATTTGGGAAATAACGCGCGCCAAACATGACAAAGCCAAGGCCACTGGTCAACACTATGGATGTGACATTTCCGTCGGTATAAGGACTGAGTGCGGGCCCCATCAGGCGCCCCTGATTAAACTGCGCCCAGTTGGCACTGAGATAGTGATCATTCGCCCAATAGGCGTAATACACGGTAACGAAAATGTACATAAAACCAAAAAACTTAATGGTTGTTTCCTGGTTTATCAGTGGCAACACAAAAAAGTACATAATGGCAATAGTCGTAAAGTTACTGACTACCAGGTCGCCGCTCACGAGTGAAAAGTAACTCTCAAACGGGGTTAATGCATTTGACAGATGAAAAATGATGGCAAGGCCCAATACGCCTTTGAATTGCCCGGATTTATAAACTTCCCAACGAATATTGCCCTGGAATGCATGCCATATCCAGGCGAGGATCGTGATAACGGCAGAAAATTTAAACACCGAGAAATCTTCGAAAGCCCAGAACCAGATATACTGCGGTTGCATAACGGACACAATGGAATAGACCAACGCGGCAATCCAGGGTGCTTTGAACAGCATGACGAAGCTGGCAATCAGCGATAAATAGAGGGCTAACTTAACCATTCAGTGTCACCACATTGATACCTGTTTTATTCTGCACGCTTGCCGTCCCTTTCTCTATTTCACTACCTGTGTGCTATGCGTTATATTTTGCACAATCTCACGCGCTCTGACCAGTAGTGTGCTGCACACAGCGCCAGTTTGTTTACTGCGACTGTCCACCTGAACCAAATTTCGCCTTCATCCTGGCATTGCCGGTCTTGAAACGCGCAGCAATTTGATCGTCGTAGTGCTCGGGGTAGTGCCCTTTTACCGGTAACCGTTTAATTAGCCACCGCCAGCCGCGCACCCAAAGACTGTTGTAACTCAGGTTAATAAAGTTATTGCTGCAACACTGGTTTAACCGCCTGATTAAGCGGATATTGTTATAGTCCGAGGAGCGATTTGACGCTTTGCCCCTAATCGAGAACTCATCCGGCGAGAACGATAAAGCCAGGCTACTGACGAAATGGTGAATAAGCCCCTCGCCTTTTAATGCACCGGGTTTACGTCCAATCTCAGCGATATGAATGTTGTCGCCACCAAAATACGCAGCCCAGATATCCAACTGGTAGGCATAATCAAATTCAGATTCGGCCTGCACTGTGTCAACAAAATCCGGATAGGACTGTTTCCCCATCGCCGGGCCATGAATTAACTGAGCGTATACGCTTTTGGCCATAGCAACCTGGTCACGAAAATAAAACAGCACGGACACGGATGAAAAATGCGGGGTTAATGTTGCTGCTAATCGCGCTATTGCACGTTCGTTTAAACACTGGGAGTACAGGGATTCCGACGAAATAACCATACTGTGGAATCGACCGTCTTTCTTGGCGTCTTCCAGTTTTTGCAGCAACGTGACTTCAAACTGGTCAATAAACTGTTTTAGCGCATTGTCATGAAACGCCTGAAGCGTATTAATAAAGTAATCTGCATTGTCCGGATAACCGGCCCAGGCAGCCAGCTGCCAGTGGTCCCTGAAGGTCAAATCGTCGTCGACATAGTAACCACGTTCGGTCAATGCAGCCTGATTGTCCTCTAAGAATGCCTGAATGGAGGTAGAGCCGGCTTTATGACTACCTATGTGCAAATACAACTTCACTGTTACTGCCCCTGCACAAGTCGCGACATAACGCGATCTGCCCCAAAATGTGCCACCACATTATCAATACAAACGTCATTCTGACCGCTTTGTACGTTGTCCTGCGCTAGTCCGGAATCATGTGTGGAGCGCCAGTTAACAATATTGAAAGGCTGGCTTGCCAGTCTGGCATCAAACCCGTTTAATTTGGCGCAAAAGAAGAACCATACATCATCGGCGGTGGGTGCCAACGCCATGAAAAGTGATGCTTCTGTCACTTCAGGAAGAAAGCACTCAGGCGGGTAGAGTACGCCGCCTATACCGGTCGGAAAAATAACACCTTGTCGTTGCTGAGTATTCATTTCCCATGACGAATAGGGACCAATACGCCCGTCAATAATAGCGGGCTGGTGCGCCCGGTAAGCAATTATGCCCGGCTTCTTTTGATAGTCCGCTACCAGCCCGGCCAACCACTCCCGGGTGTAATTCACATCGTCATCCGCGGTTACCATCACATGTTGCGGATAAGCATTTAGCGCTGGTATCAACTTTTTATATGAACGCGTATCAGAGCAGGTGCGGATATGAAAAAATGTGACGCGTTCTTGAAGTGATATAATCTCTTCAGGCAGCAGCGCAATGTCGTTTTCGGCTAGCCATAACACCAAAGCATCAGGCCGCACAGACTGATTAATCAATGTTTTCAGGGTAAGCAGCAGGGTGTCAAATCTGGGCGGATACGAGGTGAGATTCACCGTTAAGGGTTGCGACAGACTGTGTTTCTCAGATGCAGGACGCAAGGGCTGAAATCGAACTTTTTTTTCTGCAAGCCAAGACTCTAACTGCCAGTATTTTTGTTTGATTGCCTGCATACAAACTGTTCTGCTGTGTGGAAATGTCGATACACCTGAATAAGATAAATCATAGGTTACAGTAAAAAGGTCACACTGCAACAGTAAATTAACGCGTGGAGCGCACCGCAACGGAGAGAAACACGAGCTGCCCTTCCAAAACTAGACTAATTTGCCTAGTATGCTGCATAAACAAATCCGTTATCCGTCGGTTACACCACACGCCAGCCTAAAAGAGTAGTGAGACATGCAGTCTATGGGATTCAGAAGCGACATTAACTTCTTACGCGCCATTGCGGTTGTGCTGGTCGTCGTATTTCACTTTTCGAATGTCGCGTTACCTGGCGGATTTGTCGGTGTTGACATCTTTTTCGCGATTTCCGGCTACCTGATGACCGGTATTATATTCAGTCAGATTCAAAAACAGCGCTTCTCACTGCTGAGTTTTTATCTGGCTCGTGCTAAGCGCATAATTCCTGCGCTTTCTGTTATGGTACTCAGCGTCTTAATTTACGCGTGGTTCTATTTATTTGACGTTGAATTCATCAAACTGTTGAAACACGCCTTTTCGTCGCTGTTGTTCTATTCCAATGTGGTGTACTGGCAGGAAGCGGGCTACTTCTCAGCCAGCGCCCATCAAAACTGGCTTCTGCATACCTGGTCACTGTCTGTGGAATGGCAGTTCTATATGGTCTATCCCATCATTTTGTTACTGCTAACCAAGGTCATAGGTCTTCGCTGGACAAAACTACTCATTATCCTTGGTGCAATTGCCAGTTTTGCTGCCGCGGTCTATGCCAGCAATATCTGGCCTGACCCGGCGTATTTTTCACTGCCTACCCGAGCCTGGCAAATGATGGTAGGTGGCATTGCCTTTTTGTATCCCGTCACGTTTAACACTTCATCGCAGAGAGCCGTGTCTTTGTTGGGGCTGGCCATTATGCTGATATCTGCCGCGTGGGTATCGCCAGAGATGAACTGGCCAGCCTGGCCGAGTGCCCTGCCAATCCTTGGCGCCTATTTGTTTTTAATCGCCGATGCCAGTAAATCACTGCCTGTCTATAATACTGCAGTATTCAAGTATACCGGGCGTTGGTCCTATTCTATTTATCTGTGGCACTGGCCGATCGTGGTTTGGATGAATAACCAAAGTTTCGCTGTCGATGTGCCAATTATTCTCGGCGGTATTGCGCTGTCGGTTGTGTTAGGCGCGTTGTCGTTTTGGGCTATCGAGTCACGCCGCGTACCGGTTTTACACGTTGTTATATTTGCAGCTGCATCAACCTTTGCGGCGACAGCAAACAGTTTCGGGCTGGGTGAAACCTCACTGCGCACCCTCTCCCACTCTCCAAGCAATACTGCGCTTTACCACTACGAAGCCATCCGGCAAAAAATGGCAGATGAAAACAATACCCTCACTTGCCGGTTAAGCAGCAATAAAGATCGTCACGGTAACTTTGCCTACCCGGCTCCTTGTATCGACTGGGAGCAACAGCATGGTCTGCTGTTTTGGGGCGACTCTCATGCAGAGTCATTTTCGCGGGGCGTATTACCGGGTTTACCACAACAACAGTCAGTCAGCCGTATCTTTTCTTCCGGCTGTCGTCCCTCTTTTGACATGAAAGTCGGTGATTCTTCAGTATTTCGACGCGCCTGTGATCAGGCTAATGAAACGGCCAGAACATTTGTCAGTAAGCAGCGCCCTGACACCGTAATCATCGGTATGAAAGATCAACACGAAATGATGGACTGGGATAACATTATTGCCTTCCTCAAAGCCAACGGCACCGAGCAAATCATTGTGATAGGCCCGACACCACAATATTACCCCACCGTGCCGCTGAATTACGTAAAACAAGGTGAAGGCGAGACCTTAACATCGTACAAACTGGACTACGCGATTCCCGCAACGGATGCAAAACTGGCCTCCATTCTGGCTGATTATGATGTGAGATATATTTCTTTGTTCAGTCATTTATGCGACAAGAGCGGAGATGCATATCGTTGCAGCGTGAAACTGAACGGTGAGTTGTACAGCTTCGACTATGGCCATTTAACACCGGAATCGGCGCGCATCCTGGCAAATGAGTTACTCTTCGACCCAGGCTATTTATAGGCGCGCTCGAGGCCAGTCATCAAGGTTGCTTTTTAATGACGTAGTGGTCGACAGCCCAGTAGACCTGTTTTGCGTCGGACAGCTCTCCCCATTTCAGTCCCTGCATCAGCACTTTCCAGGCGAAGCCCCATTGTTTATGGGCCAGGCACTGGCCAAATGCGGTAGGCCACAGCAGTCTGATTCTGGAGGTGAGCGCACGCTTTACAGCTTCATCTTTGCGCAAACTCAGCTTGACCGCTTCACTGGCCACCAACACCGCAAACGAAACCTGGCGATAACCAAAGCGTTTACCAATACCGTCGTCCCGTCGGTCAATGCAAATAGTAATACGGTCCACATAGACGTAAGGACCCTGCAGCGCAACGCGAAGGCAAAAATCAAAATCGTTGGACGCAAGTACGTGTTGTCGTCCCTGCATTGCTTTTTTAGCGGCGGCTTTCGTTGCCATCAGGTTCATTGAGATAGTGAAACACCCATTTTGCAGTAAGGCTGTTAGCGGGTCAGCCAGCACTCCGTCGGGATCGGTATCCGGCAAAGCCTGTTCCTGATGCCAACTGCCATCCATCTCACCGACTTTTGCATAGGCCATTACGCATTCGGGATGGGCCACCAGCGCTTCATATAAGCACTGCAAATAATGGGGTTCAGCGACATCATCGGAGTCTAAAAACGCAATATAGTCTCCGCGAGAAACCGTCACCCCATGGATGCGAGCTGCGCTGGCTCCCTGGTTTTCCTGGTTTACCAGACGCAATTTCGGGTCCGTGATATCACGCACAACCTCAGCAGTGTGGTCTGTTGAACCGTCATTCACAACTACCACCTCGAAGGGCACGTCGCATTGCTGGGCCAGCAAACTGTGAATGGCTCGTTCAATGACATCTTCCCGGTTATAAGCCGGAATGACGACACTAATGACTGGCTGGATACTGGTGCTCACTTGCGTTCCTTTGATGCTGGCACAGACTTCTTGGGCCCTACAATACGTGAAGGCTTTTTGTGAAACAAGCGCCACGACAAATCCACTTTTTGTCACCAAAGGCGCTTTTAGCCGCGTCAAACACTTGTTATCCGTCAATTACTTCATGTAATGTTGGCGTTATAAAACTCATGAACACACGACTACCCGCCCGACGTAACTAAGGCATTATTGAGCGATGAAGTACAGAAAGGATATTGACGGTTTACGAGCGGTAGCGGTGCTTCCGGTACTCATTTTTCACGCCAAGCTGGGCTTTTTCCATGGCGGTTTTCTTGGCGTTGACGTGTTTTTCGTGATCAGTGGCTTTCTGATCACGTCCATTCTGATAGAAGAAATATCGCAAAAGACGTTCTCGTTCGCGAATTTTTACGAACGTCGGGTTCGCCGCTTGTTACCTGCACTGATTTTTATGACCGCCGCCACATCCGTGCTTGCCTATCAGTTAATGATCACCGTTGACCTCAAAGGTTATGGCAACAGTCTGGTTGCCATGTCATTATTTTCGAGCAATATTTTCTTCTGGCTGGACAGCGGCTACTTTGACCGGGTTGCCGACTTAAAGCCTATGTTACACACCTGGAGTCTGGCTGTTGAAGAGCAATATTATTTCTTCTTCCCGCTAGTGTTGCTGATAGTGCTGCGCTGGGTTCCGAAACTGCTGACCTTAACTGTACTCACCATTCTGGTTATTAGCCTTGGCTTAGCGAGTTGGGCTGCAGTGAATGCACCTGATGCCAATTTTTACCTGCTGCCCACCCGGGCCTGGGAGCTCATGTTCGGCAGCCTGGCCAGCATACTCATATTCAATAATGTGCAAATTCTCGAGCGGTTATCGACGGCTAACGCCTTCAAAAACGGCGCCTTAATTGTGTTGTTTATTTGTTTGATCTGGTTTGATGAAAGTATTCCGCACCCGTCCATGCTGACTCTGATACCCGTATTGGCGACTCTCGTGCTGATAGTGATCCCAGCTCCGGACAGTCTGGCACATAAACTTCTGACCCTGCGCCCGATGGTCTTTACCGGGCTTATTAGCTACAGCCTGTACCTGTGGCATCAACCACTATTGGTCTTTAATCGTTATATGTCAGCCAAATCCGATGCGAGCGTGCGCATTGCGATTTTACTCGCCGCTTTTGCGTTGGCCTTTGTATCCTGGCGCTATATCGAAAAGCCGTTTAGACATCGAAATGTCACCACGCGAAAGCAGGTTTACAGTTTTTGCGCAATAAGCTTTGCGGCCATTATTGGTTTTGGATTGTTTGCCGGACAAGATGGCCTTCCCTCGCGGTATACCCATGAACAGCAAGCGCTGCTGTCGTATCTTCAATACAACGCGCCTGCGGGCCAGCCACAGGACAATGCGCATTGTTTCCTGGGCGAGGATGAAACCCATAAAGCGCTGTCAGCGTCCTGTTTTGACTCGGGGTCAGTGTTGTTATGGGGAGATTCACATGCCAACGCACTGGCAAAAGGGCTGCGCTATAAGCTCGGAGAAAAGTTAAATGAAACCACCAGCAGTGCCTGCCTGCCGCTTGTCGATACGCATTTTCCCCATCGAAAACATTGCCAGACAACAAACGACTTTGTGATTGAGCATATCCAGCAAGCAAATTACGACACTATCGTATTGCATGGCAACTGGATTAGTCACCCGGACAAAATTGACGCGCTCAGTGAAACACTTGCTGCGTTGCAGACTGTGAACGCCAGAATTATTGTTGTTGGAGGCGTACCTCACTACCTCCCAGATTTGCCGAGCTTTTTGCTGACTAAACGACTCTTGCTGGACGCTGACTCTGCACCGGTAAAGGTTGAACCAACCCTTTTTGCTGAAATCGAAGCGATCGACACCAAACTGGTGGCCGCGTCCGAACAGTTCGATAACGTAACCTTTGTTTCAGCGCTGGCATCATTTTGTGCCTCGCGTGAGCAATGCCAGGTAATCCTCCCTTCGGCAACAGAAGCCGGGCAATGGGTACCGGCAGCCTGGGACTACGGGCATGTCACACTGGAAGGTGCGCTGCTGTTATCAGATCAAATCCCAACAAACACAAATTAAAATTAAGCAATATAAAACAGATAGTTACATTAAATCACAGCAATAGTTTCGGGGTGTGATTTTGACTGGCAATCGGTTCAGTTACCACGTATTATTTAGGTATTCTACTCGCAATAAGCTGATTCCATTGTGAAAAATACTATTGCCTTTGTGCACAGCGTCGCCGAAATAGGCGGGGCAGAAAGGATGTCAGAAGCACTTATAGACGGACTGGCTGAACATGCAGAATTGGCGCCATTGTTGGTGGTGCCTGAGGCCGGCCCCTTTTCGGTTCATGTTGCTAAAAAGGGATGTCCTGTTTTAGTAACGGACCTGCCTCAACCCGAATTTAGCTCACCGCTTGGTACTATCCGGCACGCCTTTAAGTTAGCAAAGCAGTTTAAACAGGCAAACATATCCCTGTTACAGTGCGCAGACCTGGTATGTACCCGTGCCGTATTGCCGGCGGCTAAAATTGCAGGTATTCCCGTGTTGTGTCATATGCACTTCCCGGTAGAAGCGGGCTACGTTAACTGGGTATTCAAGCGCATGCCAAAACCTGCTGGCTTTGTGTACTGTAGTGAAGAGTTGATGCATGCTACGCAGACACCACTTGCCAACGCCTGCCCCCATGCCAGTCATGATGTCATTCACAATGGTGTGGATATTGAACGCTTTTCTCCTAACCTGAGCAGCAACGCCGTGCCCCATGTAGGCATTGTGGCAAACCTGCAAGAACGCAAAGGTCATATCGACTTCCTGGACATGGCGAAATTGCTGTCTGATCAGCAGTACAACGTACATTACGACATCATTGGCGGAGATATTCTGCAAGCTCCCCGGCAGTCTTTACTCGAAGACTATGCGTCATCACAGGGTATTCGCGACAAAGTGACCTTTCATGGTCAGGTAGACAATGTACTGGCGTTATTGGGCAAACTCGATGTAATGGTATGCGCCTCTCATCAGGAAGCATTCCCTGTATCGATTTTAGAAGCAATGGCCATGCAAAAGGCGATTGTATCGACTAATGTTAATGGTATACCCGAAGCGATTGTGGATGAACAATGTGGCATTCTTGTTCCACCACACAATCCACAAGCACTCAGCGACGGCGTTAAACGATTGCTGGACAACGAGTCGTTAAGGCAGGCTCTGGCCGATGCTGCAAGGCAACGGGTTGTATCCGAGTTTAGTTTACAAGCTTATCTGGACAAGTTTACCCGCGTATATCGTCGTACGCTGACAGGACAAAAGTGAGAAAAGAACACGTTGTAATGGTACCGGATTTTCGGGAAGGCAATCCGTACCAATCATTGTTAGCAAACCATTTGTCGGATCAGGACGTGCAGGTCTCATTCGATAAACTACCGCTTGGTTACTTTCCCTTTTCTGAGTTGAGCAAGCAGCATCCTGAGGCAACAATAATTCACCTGCACTGGCTCTCCCCCTTGTTGTTTGTATTGAGTTGGACTTCATCGCCTTTTAAAGCAAAACTGCGCGGCTTGTTGTTGGCGTTGGATTGTTTGTGGTTACGACTACGCGGGAAAAAAATCGTCTGGACCGTACACAATAAATTTTCCCACGAAAACTTCGACCGAACCGTTGAGCTGTTTGTTCGCCGCTTGCTGGTAAAGTCTGTATCCAATATCATTGTACACAGTCAATCGGCGGCTGACAGGCTGGCCGAAGCGTATGGAATGCCTGCTCTAAAAGGCAAGGCAAAGGTCATTTTCCACGGAAATTACGAAGGTATATATCCTCGTCCCGCCTCAGACCGGGATGCCTTGCTTAAAACCAAAAATATTCCGCCAGAGCATACTGTCATACTGAGCTTCGGCATGCTGCGTCCCTACAAAGGCATCGACAAGCTTGCTGCACTGTTTGCATCTGGCAAGGTACCTGACCATATTCATTTGTTAATTATGGGCAAAGCAGACAATGAAGACTATGCTGCGTCATTACAAACGGTGTGTGACAAGGCTGATAACGTTCATCTGACCCTGGGGTTTCTGACTGACGAGGCACTGGCAGACTGGCTGGGTGCAGCAGATATGGTTGCAGTGCCCTTTTCGGATACCCTGACGTCAGGGTCAGTCCTACTGGCCATGACAGAAGGTAAAGCGCTGTTATTACCAGAGCTATCAAAAGTGTTTGATTGCGTGCCGGATGAAGGCGCACTGTTTTATAGAGACGAAGATGACATGGTGAAACAACTGGCAGGCTTATCGGCCAGTGATGTTGCCAAAATGGGCGAAGCCAATAAAGTTGTCGCTCACAAGATGAATTGGCCGGATGTGGCCCGTTTAACGGCTGAACTCTACCAACGGTAACAAAGATGAAATGTATTATTGCCAGCCCGGTCGCTTGTTATCCCTCTGCTGCGGGGAATGCCGAGCGAGTCAGACAGTTACATGCCTGTCTGGAAAATTTGGGTTACGAGGTACATTTTGTGTTGTGCCCCATTCAGGCGATGTCAACTCAACTGAATGAGCCAGCCATGAAACAGATATTTGGCGATCGATTCCATCACCTGGACAATCATCCCCGTCCGCTGCAAAACGCGCTCATTAATTTTAAACGCCGTTACTACCATCGCATTCACAAGACGGGTTGGCTGTTTGATTTTATGTTGTCTGATGGCTATGTCTCCCGGCAAAGCTGCCAAACATTTAACCAACTGGTTAACGATATTGAACCGGACTTAATTCTGCTTGTTTACGGGTTTATGTCACCACTGCTCAAGCACCTGAACAACCGCTGTAAAGTGCTGGTCGACGCGCAGGACAAGTTCAGTTACCGCAATCGCGGTATCCGGCAAGCGGGAAGCGAAGGGTATTGGCTGAGCTTATTACCTTGGCAGGAGCGTTATTTACTGTCTCAGTCAGATATCGTGCTCGCCATTCAGGAACAGGAAGGTCAATATTTCAAAAGGCTGTTAGCAACAACACCGGCCGAGGTAGTTACACTGGATATTCTGGTTGCACCCGATCAGCCTGAAGCCACCCCGAGTAAAAACCCGGTCATAGGTTTCCTGGCATCGGGCAACCAGCACAATACTGAAGGTTTACAGCGTTTTATTGCACAGGTTTGGCCATCGCTCCTGGCACAATGCCCTCACGCCGTCCTTAAGGTGGCCGGTTCCGTAACAAAGAACATCACCACAGATGCTGACAACGTTGAATTAGTGGGCTGGGTTGACGATCTGAAAACGTTCTACCAACAATGCCGCCTGATTATCAATCCCTGCGAGACAGGTAGCGGATTAAAAATTAAAACTATTGAAGCCGTCGGCTTCGGTATCCCGGTCGTGTCAACGCCTTGTGGAGCAGCAGGTGTAGAGTTTCTGTTACCTGAGGAAAACGTGCAGGATTTAATCAGTCCCGCATTCACCCACCGGTGTCTAACGCTGTTACGCGATGAAGATGAAGCGCATCAACAAGCCAATTTGTGTTTTCAACGGTTACATCAACGGGTCAAACACAACCGAGCATTGTTAGCCTCATTGCTGCAAGACAGCTAGCGCCTGTTTATTCTTAAACCAAATTGTGTATTATGGCATTTGCAGTTAGCGCAAGGGACCCTAAACGTAATGCCGTTTGTTTCAGTCATTGTACCCAATTACAACCACGCCCGTTTTTTAACTGAACGCATCGACAGTATCCTTCAGCAGGATTATCAGGATTACGAACTGATTCTTCTGGACGATAAGAGTACCGACAACAGCGCTGAGGTACTGGCCTCTTACGCAACCCATCCCAAAGTCAGCCATTTAATTGTAAATGACGTCAACTCCGGTAGCCCTTTTGTTCAATGGCAAAAAGGACTTGAGCTAGCCCAGGGCGAATATATCTGGCTGGCTGAAAGTGATGATGTGGCAGCCCCCGACTTTTTATCCAAATTGACCCACTTTGCCGACAATGAAGCCGACGTGGCAATCGCATTTGCCCGCTCTTATCGCATTGACGAGCACGGAAATAATCAGGGCTTCAATGCATGGGGCGAAGTCATTCAACCCGCTCGCTGGACTGCCCCATTTGTTAATGCTGGCAACAGCGAGATTGCCCGGTTCCTGATCCATAGAAACACTATTCCTAATGCGTCTGCGGTATTGTTTAAACGGTCGTTGGGTTTAAAGTATATAAGTGACATTATGAACTACCGCTATTGTGGAGACTGGCTGTTTTGGATATTGCTGGCCTCTCATGGCAATGTGGCTTACAGCCCGGAGACATTTAACTACTTCAGACGGTATGACACCGCAACCAGTTTAAAACGCGACAGTGCGCGCCTGGCAGCGAGATTTGCCGAATACAATGCCGTCGTTGAAGCTGCTCTTGCCCGGCAAATGCCCGGGGCGAACGCGCCACTTCAGCACGACTGGATGATTGAGGAATGGATGGCCAATAAACAACACCTCACCTGGCTGGAATACCTCACACCGAATTTACGCCCGGCTCAGCGCCTACGCTTTTACAAAGCACTCATCAAACAAATAATAAAGCGTTAAGGAACCGCGATGAATCAAACGTTTTGTACTATTAGTTCGTACAGCTTTATGCCTTATGTACTGTCACTGCACGACTCGCTGAAACAGTTTAACCCCGACATTCATTTACATGTCATGATCTCCGATCCGGTTAGCGACGAAGACTTAAAGCGATACCATAAAGACAATTTATTCGTGACGAGTTACCAGGTGCTGTGTGAGGATGGCATGGGAAAAGCGATTTGCGATAAATACGCGCAACAAGACCAGAACTTATTTCGCTGGGCAATGAAATCGGTGTTAACACGCTACTTATTAAATACGTACGACAAGGTAATTTGCGCCGACTGCGATCTGAACTTCTTCAGTGATTACCAGTTCCTGTTTGATAAACTCGATACCGCCAGTGTGTTACTCACTCCACACATGCGATGTTCCGATCCGACCATAGATCCTCATGACTTTCAGCTAAACTTTGTAGATGGCATGTACAATGCGGGATTCGTCGCAGCGTCTAAAGCCGGTATCCCAGCGATGGAATACTGGGCAAAGTGCTGTTTATTCAAGTGTGAAGTCAATGGCGCAGAAGGATATTTCGCAGACCAGCGGTATCTGGATATCCTGCCAACCCGCTTTGAAGGCGTCGAATCACTTCGTCATCGGGGCTGTAATGTGGGTAACTGGAATCAAGTGGACTGCAAGCGTGAGCTGGTAGACGGTGAAGTCAAAATTAACGGTGAATTCGACGTCGTATTTATCCATTTTACGAAGAGTATGTTTCGTGGCATCTACACTGGCTCAGATGCGCTTCTGAAACCCTTTGCCGATAAATATGCGGACCGGGTAAAAAAGTTTGGTGGACCTGACCTATGGGCAGATCTCACCACGCAGTTTGAAGAAGAGCAACGTCAGGCCGAGAAGAAAGCAGGCGCTGAATACCGCAAGAACAAGCTTAAACGCATGCTTGGTCTGAGCAGAGGCTAAGCGCTCATTAAGGTTGCTGACGTTTTCTGCAGCCTTTAAACGAACCTATCACACTACGCATGCTGTTGACGAAGAGAAGCAAAATACGCTTCCTCGCCAATCATTTGTTTTAATGCCTCAATCGACTGCTTAGCGGCGACAGACAGGGTTAGCCTAAGCGCCTCGTCGTTCAATAAGGTTACGATTTTAGCTGCCATTGCTGAAGTATCGTGCTCATCTACTACAAAACCGGTCTCACCATCCTGAATGAGATCGGCTATCCCCTGATGTCGCGTGCTAACGACAGGTAGCCCGCCCAGCATTGCTTCTGATACAGACACGGGTGTCCCCTCCCGGTCTCCATCGCTACTGACAACCGAATGCTGAACATATATCGTGGCTTCTTGCATTAAGGTAGCTACGTCATCGTGAGATTTCGCACCGAGAAAACGAACATTTGGTATAGCTAAATCGTCACACAAGCTCGTACAAACGGGTAACAGCGGACCATCACCTACCATGGTCAAAGACGCGTCAGGGCATTGCTGAAGTACTTTCTGAAACGCAAGCAATGTCAGCCACGGGGCCTTCTTCTCTACAAATCGTCCTACGGAAAGTAGATGCTGCCCGCTATTCTGATACTGATGATTGCTAAAACCGTTGTAAGGCAAGCACGGCAGGTACTTAATTTTGTCCGGGTTACACCCTAGCGAGACTAACTGCTCTGTCATTGAAGTACTGACTGAAATAACTGACTTGGCAAACGTAAACAAGCGGGCATATTTGTCTTTGTAGTGGTCAATGACATCGTATTTAAATGCATCATAACCATGGAAGTGAACAATCAGGTCGATGCCCAGCTTTTCACAGGCATTCATGGCGCCCACGCCAATCGGCCCAAACTCGGCAAAGCAGCAAGTGACGTTCTGCGATTTCAATAAATGAGCCAGCGTATAGTCGTAGTAGTCATTCGCTATACCCAGGACTTTTTTAGCCCGGTAAGCCAGCTTATGAGTAATAGAGGGCTCAAACCCATCCATCCTGAACGGCGTACTGCCACCGTGGATAACAATACAATTTTCACCCAACATATCGATATGGCGGCGCACAAAGGTTTCGCTAACCTGATTATTGGAAGCTACCAGTACGGCAACTGTCATGACTTACCCCGTTATTAATTCAAATCTGACCGGATACAAGCCAGCCTGAGTTTACCGATTTATACCATATCATAACTGTACATTATTCAAACGGTTATAGCTGTTTTTTCCAACAATTGTTGCCAGTACCACTGGGTAGGGGGCAATGTCTGTAATTAGTCGGCAATGGTGTTAAAGATTTGCTCAGCGCGTCTGGCCGCATTCTCCCAGTCGAATTGACTGACTGCGTGCTCGCGTCCCGCACGACCATATTCATTCGCTAGCGCAGGGGATTGTAGGAAGCTCGCTACGGCACTGGCCAACGCTTCAGGTTTAGTTGCATCTACGATTTTACCCGTTTGCTCGGCTATCAATGTTTCTTTGGTGCCGCCGGAGTCGCCGGCAATCACCGGTTTCGCGCAGGCTTGCGCTTCTACCAGTACCATGCCAAACCCTTCGATATCCTGTCCTTCTGTGCGGTTTGGCAAAATAAACACATCGCAGTGCTGATAGCACTTAATCATGGTGTCATCGTCACAGGCAGTGAGGATGTCTACATGCGCTTGCACCCCAAGTCGCTCGACCGTATCCCTCAATAACTGCTCACATTCGCCATGACCTATAACCACATAGTGCGCTTGCGGACATACTGATAACACCTGAGGCATCGCCTCGATCATCTTGTCCTGCCCTTTGCGCGCCTGCAGACGCCCAACGGTGACAATTAGTTGCTTATTTTGCCAGCCCATTTTAGCCAGAAATCCGTTATCAGGCTGTGCTAATGGAACAAACTTGTTGGTATCTGCGCCTGGGTGCATCACCACCACTTTTGACATCACACTGTTATCTACTCGCTCAACGATGCCAGCGCTATTGTGACTGTTACAAATTATTTTTGCCGCGCTTCGCATAACCATTTTCGTGAGACTATTTAACTCACGTGACAATGCACTGGCTTCCAGGTCCTCGCCATGTACGTAACAAGCATAGGGAACACCCAGCGTTTTGTTGATAAAAAACGCCATGAGCCCCTCTGGTAATACACGGCCACAATGTATCATTTCAATCTTGTTTGCTTTTACCAGCTTGCGAAGCCGGCGATAGCTACGATAGTAGTATTTAAGCCCTTCCAGACTGGCCAGTCCCCATTGCGGGCTATATAAAGGCATGCGAGTTATGGGCAGATCAGACTGCGCATCGAACGCTTCAACATCCGGTTGCTCGTCTGCAACGACCAGATAATTATCACCTAAACGGGAATAGAGCTCCCAAAACCATCGGCCACTTCCACCCGACGCAGGTGGAAAATTCTGACTGAGCACCAGGGTTTTCAATGTGAACTCCAGTTATGTCTTTAATTTGTACAGAAATATAACAGCAGAATACCCGCGCCCCCTCCGGCTGTAAACAGGAATTGCCGAAGAAACCCATATTCACAGCAGGTCTTTACCTATTGGCAAGTTGGCCTGATAAACACATTACAACCTAATGATTAAATGGCATTTATTGGATAAACACTGGTATCTATACGCAGTGAGTCAATTCCATCGATTCAAACTGCCCTAGTAGCAAGTGGAGTAACAGCAAATTCGACGTGAAAAATCGCGGTTCAACCAGGGAGGTTTATTCGACAGCAGGCAGGTAAAGAAATCGGTTATTTAACCACGCGAGTTTTTCGTAAGATGAAGAATTATCGGAAAATATTGCGCCTTTTTATTCACAATAAAGCGTAATACACTAACGTTACTGTTCGAGTGCGACACAACAAGGATTTCTTTTGCATTGCCTTTATTTAGCTCAGCGTGTGCCCTTTCCCCCTAACAAAGGAGAGAAACTACGCTCGTTCCATCAGATAAACTTTTTACGGCAACAAGGCATTGCTATTTCTGTTGCAGCCCCTGTTGAAAACGATGATGAACTTCCTTACTTTGACCAGTTGCGTGACCAGTATGCTTGTCAGGTTTATCACGCCGCACTGGGCAATAAACTCGCCCGTTACGGCTTGGGTTTTCTTGGCAACGCATCAATGAGTGAAGCCCACTTTTACAGCAGGGCGCTGCAAACGCAAATCGATGACGTGCTGGCAGGTGGCGATATAGACGCCATTGTGTGCACGGCATCCAGCATGGCAAACTACGTCTTTCGCTCGCATGTCCTTAAGACGAGCGCCGTCAAGCCAACACTGATCATGGACTTTATGGACATGGACTCGAACAAGTGGGATCAATACACAAACGCCGCACGTTTTCCCATGAGCTGGGTTTACCGGCGTGAGGCCGCCTGCGTAAGACGGTTAGAAAAGCGTGTGGGTAATACCTTCGATGCCTGCTTCTTCAGA
>NZ_CFIDRX010000035.1:22132-29692 GCF_984433645.1 Marisediminitalea sp. | reverse complement strand
ATATTTGGTTTGGCAGCGTTCCGCCCTGCGATGAGTGCCCATTAACGTTGGCATAGGAGGCAAACAGAACCGGCTTTTTCCCATTGATTTTCCCTAGTTGCGGTTCGAAGTACAGCATCAATTCAGGTATATCTGTATCCAAAGCATGCTTCATATTTTCCGGTAATCCGGGGTCAACCATCGCCACTACATTTTGCGTTTCCAGTGGTGTCTGTGAGCCAACATATACGTTCATGCCATTGTCACTATCCGTCCATGAAGCCTGCTCCCCTGCTATCTGACCATCGATGAGGATATGTTCGTTGTCTGGCACTTGAAGAGAAAATTGCCATTGATTGTTATTGTCGTCACAGGTGTTTGCGCAAGCAAACAGTCTGCCTGTGTATATCAGCGTCCCACCATCTGAAAACGGGGAAAACGGCGCATAGTCCTTTGCCAGATGCGTGTAGGTTGGGGTTAGCCTGACACTGACTTCGCTAAATACCGCACCATCCTTTCTGAGCAGATACTCCTGCCCTTCCTTATAAATAAGGTGAAAACCATCTGAAACCGGCTCCCAACGCTCAGTTCGGGTTTTATCGGGGTTGCGCACAAAGGCCAGTTTAGTAACGGGTTCGGAAGCCTGATAGGAGAGTATCCATTGCTGATCGGCCTGTTTTACAACGGCAATGTCAACTGAAGAGGCTTTCACACTCCCTACAGGCAAAATCAGGAACAACATAAAGCTGCAGAAAAGCGTTTTCATACCAGAAACCTTCGAGAAAGGGGGAGTCAGTGAGCACAAAAAAGCCCTTAAAATAAGGGCTTAATCAATATATTTTGCAAAATAGGTCTATGGTAGATCCTAGAACGGAATATCGTCATCAAAATCAAAATCAGGTTCGGCCATTGGTGGTGTTTGCTGACCGCCCTGAGGACGTTGTTGAGGCTGTTGCTGGTAGCCTCCGCCTTGATTGCCACCACCCTGATTGCCGCCGTAGGCAGGTTGATTATTGTTATTGCTGTAACCGCCTTGCTGGCCGCCACCTTGTGGACGCTGTTGGTAACCGCCGCCCTGGCCGCCCTGACCACCTTCACGTCCACCCAGCATTTGCATCTGGTCAACGATAATCTCGGTAGTGTAACGATCCTGGCCTTGCTGATCCTGCCATTTGCGGGTTTGCAATTTACCTTCAACGTAAATCTGAGAGCCTTTTTTCAGGTACTCACCTGCAATTTCCGCCAGACGACGATACATAGTCAGGCGGTGCCATTCAGTGCGTTCCTGAACCTGACCTTGCTGATCTTTCCAGCTCTCACTGGTTGCCAGGCTTAAGTTGGCAACGGCGTTGCCGTTGGGCATGTAACGCACTTCCGGGTCGTTACCTAAATTACCGACCAGAATGACTTTGTTAACGCCTCGTGTTGCCATGGATGTCTCCTGTAAATCTGTTACGCGCTTTTATAGCGTCTGTCGTGCTTAATATATTCTAACGAAGCTTGCCAGTATATCTTAAATTTGCCAAGCGCTCAGTCCCTTTTTCTGCTTGCGGACAAGATAAATTGCTAACCGCTGTTTAACGCCAATGATATCAGTGTTCAAGGTCATTTATACCTGAACACTAGCAGGGAATGCTAAACCTCATTTTCCTCAATTCGTTCAAATATGAATCACTACGACGAAAAGCAGGAAATCGTTTCACCGTTTAAATCATTGTTATTTATACACTTTAAAAAATACGTGATAAATTTACACACTTTTTATGGAAAACGTTTTCCCTCTTATGTTATAAATATGTTATTGCTAGCGTGGTCGTTAACCTAAGCATACGAATAATTAATAAATAGATAACGTCCACAGAATTTGAAAAACGAGACACTCTTGCCTTGGGAGTTATATATGAAAACACCATTTAAACTGAGCCTTACCGCACTAGCATTAGTTCAGGGACTGGGACTGTCTGTGGCACATGCCCAGGAAGACACGACCGCCCAGGTACAGGAAGAAGAAACTGAAGTCATTACCGTACGTGGCTTTGGTAGTACGCTGACCCGCTCACTGCAACACAAAAAACTGGCCGACTCTACCGTTGAGATCATCTCGACCGACGATTTGGGCCAGTTACCCGATGTAACCATTACTGACGCGCTGGCCCGTTTGCCTGGCGTTGCCGCCGACCGTGACCGCGGTAACCCTAGTATTCTGTCTATCCGCGGCCTGGGGCCTCGCCTGAACCTGGCGACAATGAATGGCCGCGAAATCGTGAGTGGCGAACCGAGCCGAAGCGTGCGCTATGAACAATTTCCTGCTGAGCTGATCAGCTCGGTAGAAGTCTATAAGAGCCCAATGGCGAACCAAACAGAAGGCGGAATTTCTGGTTTGGTTAACATGAATTTTGTTGAACCTTTGTCGCGCGATGAAGGACTGGTAACGGTCACTGCACATGCCATGGATTACGTGTTGGGTGACGATGTCCCCACCGCCGATGCCAGCGGCAAGCGCGGTAGCTTCAGTATCATCGAGCCTATCTCTGACACCTTTGGTTTTGCCTTTGGTATTGCGTATCAGGATCAGCCATCGGTACAGCGAGAAACTTCTTCTTACTCGTACAACAAATACGAGTGGGACATGGGTGACGTAAACGAAAACGGCATCAAAGAAGCGGCGCCATGGGGTGGTAAATCCGCAACCAAAGGCGGTAACACTGAACGTGTAGGCAGCATGGCCGTGATCCAGTGGCTACCCACTGATGCCCTACAGGTTAAATACAACCTTTTCTATTCCAAGTTTGATATCGAAGAACGTGAAGACCAGTTCTGGTTCGACGGCTGGGGCAACTGGCAGAACTCCAGCCTATGGAACTACCAGAATTCTCAGTATGACACGCAAATTGTGACGACAGAAAATGGTGGCGAACAAATCACCGCTGGCGGCTTAATTTGGGCAAATCACTCGGCTAACAACGCTACCTGGTTCCAGCAAAACGAACTGGTAAGCACCGGTCTGAATCTGGAATGGCAGGGTGATGTTTGGCTAACCGCGCTGGATGTAGGTTACTCAAACGCATCGATTGAATCACGCTGGGTAAATGTCACTTCAACCTATACCGGCCCAACACCCGTTGATATTGGCTGGGATGTAAGCGGCGACCGTCTGGAAGTCGTTGCCAGCGAAGAGATTGGCAATCCGGACTACTACACGCTGAACGGCATGACCGTTGACAACGACCGCATCCTCGACGACGAAATGCTGACCATCAAAGCAGATATGTCTCGCTTTGTAGACTGGGGACACGCCACCCAGCTGAGCTTTGGTGTTCGTTGGTCAGATCGCGAAAAAGATAATGATGTAGTGACATGGTGGCAGGGAGTAACCGACAGTTCTGTTAGCGGCTACGGCAGCAGCTACGCACTGGGCGGCGGCTTTGTATCGCCTGATCTATACACCATCAACAATTGGCAATCAGTAGTTAATCAGGCGTTTGGTGGCATTGACAGCCGCAACGACTACGAACCACAAGCGCAGAACTTATTAAACTCGTGGAACGTGCAGGAAACCAACTCTGCGGCTTACGTTATGGTTAACCTGGACGGCGAACTGTTTGGTATTCCTTATACCGGTAACGCCGGTGTGCGCTATGTTCGCACAGAATCTACGTCTGCCGGTTACCAAACCGAAGACGGCGTAACCATTGACCCAACATCAGTAGACCACAGTTACAGCGAAATTTTGCCGTCACTTAACCTGCGTTTGTCGGTAACCGAAGATTCACAAGTTCGTGTTGGCCTGGCCCGCACCATGTCACGCCCACCGCTGGTAGAAATGCGCACGGGTTTCTGGCTGGATAACCAATCTCCGGTGAAGACGGCTTCAGGTGGTAACCCCAAACTGGACCCCTTTGTGGCTGACCAGATTGACTTAGGTTACGAATACTTCTTCTCAGAAGACGCTGCACTGACGTTCTCTTTGTTCTTTAAAGACCTGAAAACGCACGTGGGTAGCGCCACTGACACCATTACGTTCAACGGCGTTGAATATCAGTTCAGCGGCCCGGTTAACGGCGATGGCGGTCAAATTCGCGGTTTCGAAGTAATGTATCAGCAAGCGTTTACCATGCTGCCAGAGCCCTTTGACGGCCTCGGAATTTACTCGAACTACAGCTACACCGACAGCAACGTGACCGAGTTTGTGCCGGAAGACAACCCACTGCCATTAGGCGGACTGTCGAAAAACGTTGGCAGCCTGACCTTGTGGTACTACAAAGCTGGGTTTGACGCCAAGGTGTCTTACAACTACCGCAGTGCCTACACGCGTGTTGGCAGTTGGGATCCAACGGAAATCACCACAACGCGTGGGGAAGCAACCGTTGATGCCAGTATCTCCTACGACGTGACTGACAAGTTTAAGATCATGCTGCAGGGTCAAAACCTGACTAACGAAGTGTCGCAAAGCTACTTCGACAACGACCCAAGCCGCATCGGCAGTTACATTGAGTGGGGCAAGCGTTACCTGATTGGTTTCCAATACTCCATGTAAGGAACATCGCTGCCTGAGACCCACGGGCAGCGAGTTTTGGCAGAGCCTGACGTGTGTGCCTGGTTCAGGTTCTGCCCGCTTTAAAGCAAGTCCCATTCTGTTTTTAGTTACTACGTTTAAACAAACTGAGGTTACCTCGTGAACTATTTTGCTCGTACGGCATTGCTATTGAGCAATGTACTTTGGCTCAGTGCCTGCCAACCCAATCCGCCTTCGGACACCGCTGATATCGACAGCACCACGTCCGGGGTTGCAATAAGCCAAACCATTAATTTCAATCAACAATGGCAGTTCACTAAAGCCGATGAAAACGGCCAGCCGCCTGCTGATTCATGGCAAACCGTACAGCTACCCCACACGCCAAATCTCGAGCCCGAAGTCGTCAACGATCAATGGCAAGGCATTGCGTGGTACAAGAAAACCTTCGACGCGCCCGCGAGCTGGCATGAAAAAACCGTGCTACTGCGCTTTGAAGCTGCAATGAACGTTGCAACAGTGTGGCTCAACGACCAGCAGTTAGGCGAGCACATGGGGGGCTATCTGCCTTTCACACTGGATCTCACCCCTTACCTGCAACCGGGCAGCAACACGCTAACCGTGAAACTGGACAATCAGGACAATCCGCTGACGGGCCCGAAACCACTGGAGCTATTGGACTTTAATACCTATGGTGGTTTGTATCGCGGCGTGAGTGTGATGGTGAAAGATCCGCTGCACATTACTGACGAGATTCTGGCCGACATTCCTGCAGGCGGCGGTATTTTTGTAACATACCCTCAGGTAAGTGAAGACGTATCCCGCGTCAACATTAAAACTCATGTGGCCAACCAATCAGCAACGCCGGCTACGTTTACCCTAGTGCAAACACTGGAAAATAAAGAGCAAACGATTTCCCAGCAAACCCAGTATACCCTTGAGCCAGGACAGGCTAAACACCTTGAGCAGCAACTTACCGTTGAACAAGCCAGACTCTGGTCGCCGACTCAACCCAACCTGTATACCCTGACTACCGAATTGCGCCGTAACAATGAACTGGTTGAGCGTCAGCAGCGCAAAATCGGTATTCGCGAATTTGCCTTCAATGAAAACCACGAATTGCTGATCAACGGCGAGAAAACCTTCCTACGCGGCGTTAACCGCCATCAGGAATACCCTTTTGTAGGTTATGCCATTTCTCCGCAGGCCGATTACCGCGACGCGGTAAAAATTAAATCAGCCGGATTCGATTATGTGCGCCTGTCGCATTACCCACACTCCCCTGCCTTTATGCAAGCTGCGGATGAACTGGGCTTAGTGTTGCTCAACGCCGTGTTAGGCTGGCAGTTTTATAACGCCGATCCGGCCTTCGATGCGAATATTATCGACAGCTGCGCCGACCTTATTCGCCGTGATCGCAACCACGCCAGCGTGATCGCCTGGGAATGCTCGTTAAACGAATCTGATATGCCAGACGAGTTCATTGCAACACTGCACAACACAGTTAAAACCGAATACCCTGGTGCGTTTTCTGCCGGTTGGGAAAAGGGTTACGACATCTTCGTGCAGGCCCGCCAACACCGTTTACAGCACTACAGCACGCCAAACCAGCCTTACATTGTGTCTGAATACGGTGACTGGGAATACTATGCGCAGAACGCGGGTCTGAACCAGGATGCTTGGGAAGGCCTGAAAGAAGAAGAGCGTACCAGTCGCCAGTTGCTCAATAGCGGTGAAAAGCGCTTGCTACAACAGGCTCTGAACCTACAGGAAGCGCACAACGATAACTTTACCGTGCCTGCATTTGCTGACGGTTATTGGGTGATGTTCGACTACAACCGTGGCTATGCTGATGACATTGAGTCATCGGGTATCATGAGTCTCTACCGCCAGCCTAAGTACAGCTATTACTTATTCCAGAGCCAGCGTTCTCCCGAGGAAGTCGATAACCGCTACACCAGTGGCCCAATGGTATTCATTGCCAGTGATTGGCAAGCTGATTCCAGCCCAGCTGTGCGGGTATTCTCTAACGCCGAACAGGTTAAGCTGTATCTGAACGATACCCTGATTGCACAACAGACGCCGGATACCGACGCACTCAGCTCACACCTGGCGCATCCGCCGTTTACTTTTAAGTTGGCCGGTTTTGAAGCGGGTACGTTGCGCGCGGAAGCGCTCATCGATAACCAGGTTGTTGCGACTCACAGTGTTGCTACGGCGTCCGCCCCCACCCAAATCGCCTTGCGTATTGATGAAAGCGGCATGCCAGTTCAAGCAGGCGTGAAAGACGTGGTATTCGTGTATGCTCAACTGTTGGACGCCAACGGCAACCCGGCTTTCGTCAACAACATCGAACTTTCAGCCAGCAGTACTGGCGATATTACTATATTAAATCAAAGCCCTATTACGACTGCCCGTGGTGAAGCTGCACTGTTAATTGAAGCAGGTCAGCAGTTGAGCGGTGCAACAGTAACCGTTTCCGGCCCGGGACTCGCCGCGGCCACTCTCACGTTTTAACGATTTAGGAGCATTTTAAGGCATGCAAATTCTGGTCACTGGTGGTGCGGGCTATATCGGCACGCACACCTGTGTGGCTCTGCTTAACGCAGGTCACCAGGTCGTCGTTATCGACAACTACAGCAATAGTCACCCACAGGCACTCAAGCGCGTGGAAGCCATTACCGGCCAGTCCATTACCTGCTTTGAAGGCGATGTGGGCGACAAGGCACTGCTGCAACGCATTTTCAGCCAATATGAATTCGATGGCGTAATTCACTTCGCAGGCTCCAAAGCGGTAGGTGAATCTGTTGAAAAACCACTGATGTACTACCGCAACAATGTGACTGCCAGTCAAACCTTGATTGAGTGCATGCTGGAAGCCGACGTACAGGCGCTGGTATTCAGTTCTTCGGCAACGGTATACGGCGATCCGCATACTGTACCCATTGATGAGTCGTTCCCATTGGCACCAACCAACCCTTATGGACGCAGTAAGTACATGGTTGAATTGATCATGCAGGATACCTGTGTGGCCTTTGAGCGTTTCAGTGCCATTATTTTGCGTTACT
>NZ_CFIDRX010000035.1:0-22032 GCF_984433645.1 Marisediminitalea sp. | reverse complement strand
ATGCAGGATACCTGTGTGGCCTTTGAGCGTTTCAGTGCCATTATTTTGCGTTACTTTAACCCGGTTGGCGCGCATCCGAGTGGCCTGATTGGGGAAGATCCCAATGGCATTCCGAACAACCTGATGCCCTTTATAGCTCAGGTAGCCTGTGGCAAGCGCGAACAGCTGTCGGTATTTGGTAATGACTACCCAACCAGCGACGGTACCGGAGTACGTGATTACATTCACGTGTGTGACCTCGCGGAAGGGCATGTTGCAGCGCTGGAACAATTGGCGGCAAATCCAGGCTCACATATCATTAACCTGGGCACCGGACAGGGTGTCTCTGTATTGGAAATGGTCAAGGCCTATGAATCTGCCAGTGAACAACCGGTGCCATATAGAATTGCACCACGACGCCCGGGTGACGTCGCAAAATGCTATGCTAATGCCAATCGCGCCAAATCATTTCTGGGATGGCAGGCTACACGGGATTTAACTGACATGGTGGCCTCAAGCTGGCACTGGCAATCAAACAACCCTAATGGCTATCAGGGTGACAAGGAGTAATACAATGTCGCTATCACGTTCACTTCTCCGCTACGCGATTCCATTTTTTTGTGTCCTGTTGTTATCGATTGCCCTGAGTGCTAACGCTCGCGATATCGCAGTTGAAAACGGCGAAATGCGCTGGCAGGACACAGGCGAACCTGTCGCCCTGTTTGGTGTGAATTACAGTGCGCCGTTTGCCTATGGCTATCGCGCCATCGAGCGCCGCGGTATTGATCACAAAGCCGCTATCGACATGGATGTGGCTCACATTGCACGCCTGAAACTCGATGCCTACCGCATTCACGTGTGGGACAAAGTCATCAGCGACAAGCAAGGCAACCTGCTGAATAACCACAACCTTGAACTGTTTGACTACCTGATGATGCGTTTACAGGAACGCGGCATAAAGGCCATTATTACACCGATAGCATGGTGGGGCTCAGGTTACCCGGAGCCCGATCCGGAGGAACCCGGCTTTGCGGTTGGCTTCAGCAAGTCAGACATGAATGAAAAAGAACACTTAATTGCCGCTCAGGAACGTTATCTTACGCAGTTTTTGCAACACAAAAACCGCTATACCAATCGGGTAATTGGTACCGATCCTGACATCATTGCTTTTGAACTGTTCAACGAACCCAAGCATCCTCAACCTCCTGAGGACGCAAAGGCTTACGTAAACCGGCTGATTAACGCCGTGCGTGCAGCAGGCGTCACCAAACCCTTGTTCTACAACATTGCTGAACAAGGCAACAAGCCGCAATTTGCTGAGGCTTTGTGTAACAGCAACATCGACGGTATCGCCTATCAGTGGTATCCCACTGGACTGCTGAAATACAGCGCAATGAACACCAATATGTTGCCAGCGGTTTCACGCTATACCGATCCGTTTGCAGGCATCGAAGCCTGTGCGCCGAAGGCGCGAATGGTGTACGAATTTGACGCCGCAGACGTGGCACATACGGTTATGTACCCCGCGATGGCACGTAGCTTCAAACAAGCCGGCTTTCAGTGGGCCACGCAATTTGCTTACGATCCTGCGGTGATTGCCGACACCAACTCCGACTACAACACGCACTTTTTAAACCTGCTGTACACACCGGGCAAAGCGATAAGCCTGATGATTGCTGGCGAGGAATTTCGTGCACTGCCGGTTGATTACCAGGCTGCAGACTACCCGGCTAACAACCAGTTTGGGCATACACGCCTCAGCTACAACCAAAACCAGGCCGTATTCGACGATGGCAAGCAGTTCTATTACACCAACAGTACGAATACCAAACCCAAACAAGCAAATTCATTGGAACATATCGCCGGTGTCGGTAGCTCACCTCTGGTTAGTTACACCGGAAGCGGTGCCTACTTTCTGGACCGCCTGGAGAATGGTGACTGGCGTCTGGAAGTCTTCCCTGATGTGATCAACTTACAGGATGCGTATCAATCCTCAAGCTTGCAACGCGAGGTAAGCCGGTTATACGTGCAGCATCGCGATATTCAGATAAATTTGCCTGACCTGGGAAGCCGGTTTACTGCAGTACGTATTGGTGGCACTGAAGCAGAGCCCATCGCGCAAGCCGAGAAGGCAAAAAACGGGCGCATTACCGTGCAGCCCGGCATCTATGTGTTATCTGAAAAATCCGGCGTAAAGCCTGACTCCACCATCGATAACCGCTATTTTTTACCCACTATCCCCACTGTAGAGCCGGTGTTAATTCATCAGGCTGCACGGCAGCACACGCTTGGCGATCCCCTGATATTCCGCGTAGAAGCACAAGGAATCAGCAACAAAGCACAAGTGAGCCTGCAATTGAAATATCAGGGCTACAACGACTACCTGGCTATTCCTATGACAACGGCCGGACAGGGCGTGTTTGAAGCATCGTTGCCTGAAGATGACGCCTGGCAACAGCCCGGCAAATTGGAATATGTCTTTACGGTAAATGACAGCGGAAAAACTATAACATTTCCGGGCAAAGTAAGCGGTAGTCCTCAGGACTGGGACCATGTAACAGCGGGTCAGTACAACACGGTGTTAATGCCTGCGCTCTCGCCTGTTGTCATTTTCGACCCGGCCGTGGATCGCGCGGCGCTGATCACACCTCAACAAGCCATTGCATGGCCTGCCTCATCGGCCTCAGCGGACGGAGAGAGCGTGCGATTGGAGGTATTTGAGCCTCATCATCCCTTGGGAGGGTCTTTACTGCGCACCGAACTGCCTAAAGACCTGACGATTCAGGGCCGTGATTTAACCGGCTATAACGCATTGGCACTGCGAGTGAGAGCGACTACACACAAAGACATCCTGGCACTGGGTGTTATTGCCAATGACGGCCTGGCCTTCGGCGCCAGTGTTGCCATAACCAATGAATGGCAAACGCTTGTCATACCGCTGGATGCGCTGAAACCGGTTGCGACGGTTATGCCAAGGGCTTACCCCATGTTTATGCCTGTCACGTTACCAGCAAATAGCACAGCCGGCGCGTTGGATTTACAGCAGCTTAGTGGCTTGCAGTTGCAATTACCGGCGTCACGTTCAAACCATCACAAGCACCGTCGGGGGATAGAACTCGGCGAAGTTGCACTGGTCGCGTTAAGCGAATAAAACGAAAAAGGGACCGCATCAGGTCCCTTTTAACTATGCAGTATACTATTGCTCTATTTATAGGCTTTAAAGACGGCGTGATGCATATTCTCCGGATGGCCTCGCTGACCATAGGTAAAATCTGCAATAAGTTCGACTCGACTAAAGCCTGCATCCTCGATCATCGCGCGCAGACCCGACAAACTGAAACTCCACCAGGTTACGTCATTGTGACCGCCATGATATTGCAGGTATTTTCGCTCCCCCATGGCCTCCAGACTTGGATCGTAAACATCCGATATGATGGCGTATTCACGACATACTTTTGCAATATTCTGTAAGGCTTTTACCGGGTTGTTCAAATGGATAAGAAAATCACCAGAGTGAACAACGTCGAACATGCCGAACTTGTCTGGTGACAAGTCGTAGACATTACATATTACCCGTTCCACCTTGGAGTTATAGGCCGCTTTTGCAATAGCAAATCCGCGCCCGAACTTAATACTGAGCTCTTCCTCAGTTGCCTGCGCCATTCTTGATGGCAAATAGTCGCAGTCGGCTGGCCCTTCTACATCCAGCGCCAGCACCTCACTCGCGCCGCGTTTCTCTAATTCGAAGGCCCAGAACCCGTCGAATGTAGCCACATCCAGAACCCGTTTTCCGTCCAAACGGTCGGGCAAGCAGTAACGGTCTAATATCGGATTTTGATCGAATTGCCCTGGAGTAGTGAGTCCATTGTCAAAGTGAAGCGTGTGATACCAGTACGTACTGTTTATCTGCTCCTGAAGGGTTCCTTGTGCAACCGGGGCCGGCTGGGCAGAGGATTTCTCAACATCGGCGGCATGCTTATCCGTCATCTGTTTACGGCGCTTGCGTTGAATAGACGTTGTGAGCGCTTTCCACAGTGAACCATTATAAGCAATACTAATGCCCGCACTGTATTTGTCGGCAGTAATACCCAGCGTAAATCCTAAAAAGCTGACTTTCCTAAACGGCATAACTGTCGTATCTCCGGCGTTCCCTCGTTATTAAAATAGTAAGGCCATCAACACACCATTACAACAACTTGTGTGACACCGCATAAACCAGCATCCTCTGCACTCCCTTGTATTCGGCAATTCCACATTGCCATTGCAAAAACGGTTTTAATTCTGATTATTAACAATGAATGGTGAGGATTGAAACGCGGAAAATAATTAACGCAAGGGTAAAAGAAAGTACGAGGGAACAACCATTCCCTCGTCATTTCGGCCACTGTAAAATGTATTTACGACGGTGAATAAGGCAGTGAGGACTGGTGCGCAACAATTCTCAATTTGCCCGACTTGTCCTTCACGTAGGCGAACGTATATTCAACCTTTGTTTCCCCCCCTTTGGTATCAGAAAAATAGTAGTTACCCATTGCAACCGCCATGCTGCAACTGTTGTTGATGATGCCTACATTTTCAAATTTCACGTTGGTGTAAGGCTTAATGGCAAAGCCCTTGTCCTCGGAGTAAGACGCGTTGTCGCCTACAAAATACGACAGCGCTGCGTCGAAGCTCGATCGAAACTGTACTTTGGCTGCCAGTGTCGGTTTAAACAGAACACTGCTTAAATCGTAGCCATACATATCCTGAATAAAGTCTGCCGCTTCAGTTTTGTAATCTCCCTTGGCGGAAAACACTGACCCAATGCGGACAATGCCATCTCCCCACATTTTTTGGGCCTCAACCACTTCCCGCTCTGAGATGCACACATCCGAATATAATAATTGGTTGTCTACTACGGCTGACGAGACTGGCTGCGAAGCCACTTTACTTGCTTCATTTTGAAGTTGTTGAGATTGCGCTGTCGCACAACCAGTCAGAAATACAGAAGTCAGGGACAAAGCAACTAGCGATGGTAATTTAATATTTCTCATAGCAATACTCTCTTATCCAAATGAATCTAACGACTAACATGTCGCTGTGTGAATCTTCATGAATAAGTGTATTGAAGCAGTCTGAATAAGACTTGAAAGGAACATTAAAAGAACATTAAAAACGCCGGCTCTAATCTCACCAGGCCTGTAGTACCAGAATTAAGCTTGCGGAATGGTTGACGTAGCCAGCGCGCTGTTGAGGTGTCTCCGTGCACTGCGATAATCCGGAAAAAACACGGCATCGTTTATTTCCAACCCGGCTTTACTGCGCATAGCGTTGACCTGATGCCGGGCAATTGGTGAGCGCATCACATAAGCCTCGGCTCTACAGCCCCGGCTACCACAAGCCACAAAGGACTCGGTAAGAATAGTGAGTGCGTCAGCGGTGGCGGCTTCAAAGCCATTGGAAATACTCATGTAGGCCCAAGGCTGGTGTTCCAGAATGGAAACAAATTCAATAACATCACGTTTGAAGTTCTTGGCCAGCCGTACGCCACATGGCCCCTCAAACTGTGACACAAGCACATTGCCAATAATGCGTAACTTCACACTACCGTATTTGTCGTGGTAAAACACATCGTACAATTTTGCTGTCCGCGCTGAACTCACTAACGTCTCCATGCGTTGAATCTGTATCCGGGCACAACGCTGATAAACGCAGTACAACCTTTCTTGGTTATAGCGCTAACCGCTCAATTATTCAACAGGTTCTGCGAAATCTCACCGACATTGAAAATAATTACAGCCGCCCCATAGCGGCCAGTGTAGCAAATAAGATAATGCCGGCCGACAACACGAATAACAGAGCGCCCGACACAAGAATCAAAGCGCGTTGACCGCCGGCAGCACGCCTCGTTGACATCGACAGCGGTTGGGAACATGCCAGTCGGGTAGCAATAATACTCATGGGCAGCGCCAGTAAAACACCAAGAATTTCGACCACTTCCAGTGCCGTTGGCATTGGCGTAGGCGAGGTCGGAAATACGCGAGTCAGGTCGATAGCATAAACCCACAAGTAGCTCCCCCCTGCCAACACGGCTGCCTTAAATGCCCAGCGTTGGCGCTGAAAACAAAAGTACGCGAGCATAAAACTCCCTACCCCAAGTGCAGTAAGGTAGCTGTTAAACAGCGCCAGAATGATAGGTGAGATATGCGAGAAATCGCGGGTTTCTACTGGCCCGCCAGGGACAAGAATCGATAACCCCAGGCCAGATAACAACAATAATAACGAAAGTGTACGGTGCATAAAGTCCTCCAAATAACGATGAGAACAGTATCGGGTAGCCAGGGTGAACAAGAGGTAAAAAAAAGCCCCTGCGAGAGGGGCTTTTGATTTCTATAGCGGTGGTTACCACCAAATAATATAGAACGCGGCAACGACAATCGTCAGTGCCAGTGACGCCAGATTAAAGCCTGAGGTCGTTTTAAAGTTGATGTCATTCAGCTCAACCGCATTCGCGTGGTCACCTTTGCTTTCAATCAGGCTCACAATCACAGCTAAACCGACACACAGCAGGAATACGATACCAACACGGTCCATAAATGGCAGTTCAGGCAACAACAGTTTGAAACTCAGGCTGAACACGGCGGAGCCGATAGCAGCAACCAAACCACCATTTGCAGTGGTTTTCTTCCAGAACATACCTAATGCGAACAAGGCAACGATACCCGGAGTAAAGAAGCCAGTGAATTCCTGAATATACTGGAATGCCTGGTCGAACTGACCTAACAACGGCTTAGCGGCAACCATTGCAATCAACAAGGCAACCAGACTCACGATACGACCTACTTTTACATAGTGTTGCTGAGACTTACCCGGGTTGCGATCTTTGTAGATATCCATGGTGAAGATGGTTGAAACACTGTTGGTCATAGATGCCAGTGACGACACGATAGCTGCCACCAATGCAGCAAAAATAATCCCTTTCAAACCTACAGGCATTAGCGTCATTAACGACGGGTATGCCTGGTCAGCTTTTTCCAGATCTGGCACTAACAGCACAGCAGCAATACCCGGTAGCACCACAATCAACGGCATCAATACTTTAAGGAAAGCAGCGAATACGATACCTTTCTGCGCTTCATTCACACTCTTGGCTGCCAGCGTGCGCTGAATGATGTACTGGTTAAAGCCCCAGTAAGACAGGTTCATGATCCACAGACCACCAATAAGTACCGACAGGCCAGGCAGGTCCATATAGTGAGGGTTGTCTTCGCTTAGGATCATGTCGAACTTGCCAGGCAGTTGCTCGGTAACCGTAGCAAAACCAGCCAGTACGCCCTGGCCATCACCGATCAGATTTAACGCTGTATACGACAGGAACAAGCCACCTGCGACGAGCAGCACAACCTGAATAATGTCGGTCATCGCAACCGCCTTCAGGCCACCATAAAGTGAGTATGCCAGCGAGAACAGACCCAGGAAAATCATCCCGTACATCAGGTCCACGCCTGCCATGGTATTGATCGCTAATGCGCCCAACCACAACACCGCTGTAAGATTAACGAAGACATACACACCGAGCCAGAATACCGCCATAACCATACGTACACGGTGATCATAGCGCTGCTCGAGGAACTGCGGCATGGTGTAGATTTTGTGTTTCAGGAAAATAGGCAGGAAGTATTTACCAACAATGATTAGGGTAATCGCAGCCATCCACTCATAAGAGGCAATTGCCAAACCCACCATATAGCCAGATCCCGACATACCGATGATCTGCTCGGCAGAGATGTTTGCCGCAATCAATGAGGCACCAATGGCCCACCATGGCAAACTCGAGCCAGCAAGAAAGTAATCATTGGTGTCTTTTTCGTGTCCCTTTTCTTCACGTGATACCCACCAGGCAATCCCGATAAGCGCAACCACGTAAAGGACAAAGAGCGCAATATCCAACGTTGCTATGTTCATACTATTTTCCATACACTTTTTGTTGTTTTAATACTACATTGTTACTGCAACCAGCCGATTTGTTAAACAAATGCGCCTTGTTCCGCTGTGCAAATGTAAATCGTTTGTTTCAGTTGTGTGTGGGCATGATACTTGGCTTCTACCAGTTTAGACACCTTTTCGGTGAGATTTTTTGGTAATAAAGCAACAACACAACCACCGAAGCCACCGCCCGTCATTCGCACGCCACCCAGGCTGCCAATTTCCTCGCCAATGACTTCAACCAGGTAATCAATTGGCGGAACGGTGATTTCGAAATCATCGCGCATCGACACGTGCGATTGCGCCATTAGTTCACTGACTGTCGCAATGTCATTTTGCTTCAGTGCGGCAAACATGGCTTCTGTACGCGCATTTTCAGTAATGATGTGACGCGCACGACGAAACTCTTCATCGCTCATATTGGCCTGGTTCGCTGCCAGTAAGGTTAAGTCTGCCTCTCGCAAACTGGCTACGCCCATAGCGTTTGCCGCGCCTTCGCACTGCTGACGACGCAGGTTGTATTCACTGTCTACCAGCCCACGTTTTACGTTTGAATTGATGATCATAATGGCAAAATCATCTGGCAGACTTATGTATTGACGAGACAGGTCCCTACAATCCAGTAACATCGCCTGATCTTTTTTACCCATGGCTGAAATAAGCTGATCCATAATGCCGCAGGAACAGCCGACAAAATTGTTTTCTGCGCGCTGACCTATCAGTGCCGCATTGACACCGTCGATACCCAGTGAATACAGTTGGTTGAAGGCGCTGGCAATGGCAACCTCAAACGACGCAGAAGAACTGAGACCTGCACCTTGAGGAACGTTGCCAGTAATCACCAGGTTTGCGCCCTGCAGATCCGGGTAGTCTTGCAATAATTCTTTGCAAACGCCGCGGACATAGTTAGACCAGCCGGGGTAGTCAACGTGTTGGATATCATCGAGAGAAAATTCACACTGGGCGTAATCGTAATCGACGGCGACTACCCTAATAGTACGGTCATCACGCGGTGAGCCAACAATGCGGGTACCAAAATTGATTGCCGCGGGAAAAACAAATCCCTGGTTGTAATCAGTATGCTCACCGATCAGGTTTACCCTGCCTGGTGCGTGCACTTCAATTGTTGGGCTGTGTTGAAAAAACTCCTCAAATACAGCCAGTAATGCATTGTCTTTTGCCATCTTATTTCGTCTCTTTGTAATGCACGTTTGAAAGCGCACGCAGGCGTTCCGCAGCCTGTTCAGGGGTAATATCGCGCTGTGCTTCAGCCATCATCTCGTAACCGACCATAAATTTGCGCACACTTGCAGAACGCAGCAACGGCGGGAAAAAGTGGGCATGCAAGCCCCAGTCAGGACGTGCTTCGCCATTAAATGGCTGGCTGTGCCATCCCATTGAATAAGGAAATGATGTGTTGAACAGGTTGTCATATTTGGTCGTGATCACACCTACAATATCTGCCAGTGATGCAGCTTGCTCCGTGGTGATATCGGCAAGTGAAGACACGGCAAACCGAGGTAGTAACAGGGTTTCAAATGGCCAAGCGGCCCAGTATGGAACGACAACAACCCAGTCTTCGTTTCTGCATACCACGCGTTCTTCCTGTTCAATTTCGCGCTTTGCATAGTCTAGCAACAAGCTGCTTCCATGCGCTTGGAAATAGTCGGTAAAGCGTTCTGATTTCTTGGCGGCAAGGGTAGGCATGTGCTTTTGCGCCCAAACCTGTCCGTGCGGGTGCGGGTTGGAGCAGCCCATCATTGCGCCCTTGTTTTCAAACACCTGCACCCAGCCATAGGACTGGCTAAGCTCTGCAGTTTGCTCCATCCAGGTCGCAACCACAGCTTCGCGCTGCGAGTTAGTCAGTTCTGGTAGCGTTTTACTGTGATCGGGCGAAAAACAAATAACCCGGCTACAGCCTTGCTCAGCCTGAAAGCGAAACAAAGGATCATTCGACTCTGCGTCTGGCGTATCTTCCTGCAATGCGGCGAAATCATTGGTGAATACAAACGTTTGCTCGTAAACCGGATTCATTTCGCCGTTGATGCGTTTGTTGCCGGCACACAGGTAACAGGTTTCATCGTAAGACGGACGAGGGGTATTGTCGGGTTCATCGCTCTGTCCCTGCCAAGGACGTTTTGCGCGATGGGGAGATACCAACACCCATTCACCAATCAATGGATTGTATCGACGATGAGGATGATCAGAAGGATTGAACGCAGTTGTCATTCCAAAGCCCTTTAAGCTGTTCACTCGCCGAAATTCGCTAAAACCAGAGTCAGAATAGCAATCTTTCAGCGTGAGTTTATGATGAGGTAAAACGTTTTACCTATTGTAAATAAAAATTCCTTTTTGTAAACAAACGAAGTATGTAATTTTTTAACATCTACATTAGGATTTTCGCGATAATTATAATAATAATATAATTATCAATGATTTAACTTGGACAGGCTATAATGAAAACAGGCGGTGATTGCGCCGTCTCAGCGAATAATTTGCAACGAAATATTCATATTGCGACAACGCGCTTGTGTGGAAAGAGTCAGAATAAAACCGTAGCCACCTGTATGGCGGCTTTATAAAAATGCGCTTTTATTTAGCTCAGAACATCGAAATCATACTGAATAAATGCCTGATAAGGCCGTTCCGGCGAAACCCAAAAGTCCGGTCTGTCTGGCCAGTTGGGGGTGTCGGGATAGTTCTGAGCTTCCAGACACACACCTGCATATTGTTGAAAAGGATGTTCTCCCGCAGCATTTTGTGTCCCTTGCACAAAATTAGCTGAATACAACTGCACACCCGGCATATCCGTAGAGACCGTCATACGTCTCCCACTTTGTGGATCAGCCAGCACTGCGAACGGCCCGCCTTCACTGTTCAATACATAATTGTGATCATATCCACTGCCAATCTGCATTTGTGTGTGATCACTTACCAACGCTTTACCAATGGTTTTAGCTGGCTCAAAATCAAAAGGTGTATTCACTACTGGCATGAAATCTTTCGTCGTGATCAGCGTATCCGTAACCGGTGTAATAGCGCCGGAACGCAACTGCAAATGATGACTCAGCACATCGCCACCGGCGGCCAGATTGAAATACGCATGATTGGTCAGGCTTATTGGTGTTTTGAGGTCGGACTCAGCATGAAATAGAATCCGAAGGGTATTGTCATGGCCAAGAAGATAGCGCACTTCTACCTGTTTGTTGCCCGGAAAACCGCCTTCCAGGTGGCCGTGTTTCACAACGAGACGTAGCTCACAACCTTCAGCCGTTAATGTACCGGATGCATTCCAGATCTTATTGTGAAAACCACTGGGGCCGCTGTGCAGACAGTGCTCTCCATCGTTTTTATCGAGCGGGTAACTAACCCCGTCTACCTCAAACTGCGCCTGCGCGATACGATTAGCAACCGGCCCAACAGTGCGCCCTAAAAATGCGGTGTCAGCCAGGTAATCTTCAGCACTTGCCATACTGAGTACGACATTGTCGAATTCACCGTGTTTGTCTTGCACAAACACCCCAACCAATGTCGCGCCCAGTGTACTTACCTGTACCTGCATTCCCTGTTCATTGGTGAGGGTGTATAAATCCACTTCTGTGCCGCCAACCTTGCCGAAGGCTCGTGATGCTATTCCGGGCGTATTGTGTGTCATGCCATAACCTTTCTAAAGAGTGTTGCAAGAAAGGTTATACGTTTTACCTCATAAATCAATAAGTGTGGTAAACTCTTGTTAACAATTTGTTCAAGCAAGCCTTTTTAACGAACAAAAACATAACACCCACTGTGGGAAATGTTTTACTCTACCAATGAAGATGTGTTACAGGATTTCTTAGCTACATGGCAACAATTAAAGATATAGCCAGCGCTGCAGGTGTGTCACTGGCCACCGTTTCCCGGGTCATTAACAATGGCCCTAAAGTCGGCGACGCCACCCGGGAGCGCGTAAAGAAGATTATGGACGAAATGGGGTACCGGCCCAATGCCAACGCCCGGGCACTGGTTACCCAGCGCAACCCCGCCATCGGCGTGGTGATTGCCGAATTGCACGACCCCTTCTTTGCCAGTCTGGCTCATGGTATTGAAACCCTGTGTCGCACCAGCAATATTCAGATTCTGATGAGTGCCGGCTCCACCAGCCCGGAAACCGAAATGCGGGCAATAGAAACCCTGATGGAGCACCGCTGTGAAGCCATGGTTGTGCACAGTAAATTTCTGGACGACGATACACTGGTGCACTTTGCCAATCAGGTACCGGGATTTGTGCTAATCAACCGCTATATAGAGGCTATCGGCAATCGTTGCGTGTGGCTGGATAACCAGGCAGGCGGTAAGTTAATGGCCGAACACATTTTACATCACGGCCACGAAGACATCGCCGTTATTAGCAGTCGTTACCAAATTCTCGACCCGGTTCAGCGTTTAGACGGCATTAAGCTGGCACTAAGTGAAGCGGGCAAAAGTCTGCCGGATTCACACATTGAGTTTGCTACGCCTGATCAGGAAGGTGGTGAAGCTGCAGTACAGAATTTGCTGTCTCGCGGCGTGAAATTCAGCGCTATTCTGGCGTACAACGATGCCATGGCGGCTGGTGCCCTGTCTATGTTATTGGATCACAACATTGCAGTACCCGATAAAGTCTCGCTAATTGGCTACGATGACGTGCTACTGGCAAAGTACTGTCGCCCTAAATTAACCACGCTTCGCTACCCCATAGAAATGATGGCGACACATGCTGCGAAACTGGCACTGGATTGTGCGAAGGGTGAGTTTCCTGAGCCTGGCACTACGTTTAAGTATACTCCTACCATTGTGAAACGAGACTCGGTAAGCCGGGTTAAATAACCCTTATGGGGTAAGCGCGACTAGCTGTTCTGCGATACCCTGCTGTTTGACATCCAATGCGAACACAGCACCGGAAAGCGGGTACCTGTTCAGCAGCGTATCATTCAATCCAATACGGGCTGTAGTAACGAATAACGTATCGAATGCACTGCCTGCAAACAGCACGTTAGTCACCTGCGGCGCGGGAAGCATAATATGACGGATGAGTTTCCCCGTCGGCGCATAACACCGAATGCCGTATCCTTGCCAACAGGCCACCCAAATTCGGTCGTTGGCATCCACCGTAAGGCCATCAGGATAGCCGTCTGAAGCGGAGAACTGAATAAACGGCTGCTTGTCTGTCAGACCGCCTGCGTTATTTACCCTGGCGCGATAAATGACCCTTTCTGCAGAACTTACGGTATACAAATATTCACCGGATACGCTAAACGCAGGGCCGTTCGACACCACATAGCCATGATCGACCTCGGCGGCTCCCTCAGCGGATAAGCGGTAAAGTTTACCACTGGGCAGTTGTTCGTTGTTGTCCATAGAACCAAAATACAATCGCCCTTCGCGATCAGTCTTGGCGTCGTTCAGACGATTTGTAGCAGGTTCGTTAGGTAACTCGCACACTTTTCCCGCTTGCTCAAAATGTGCATTAAGCCAGTACACACCACTTTGAAACCCTGCGATCCACCTGCCTTCTGTGGTTTCCTTAATCCAGCCAATCGGCTCTGGCATCGCAATTCGCTGGATGTCACGTGACTGCAAACACATAGCAAATAACGCAGGGGCTTTAATATCGACCCAAAAAAGACGGTTAAGTCGAGCGCTGAAATGAAGACCTTCACCGAGTGTGCAGGCAACTGGATAGGTAGCGAGAAGCGAGGCAACAGCCATAATAGAGTGACTTAAATGAAACAATAACCGGCGGTTAGTGTGCCAGAATCAACGCCATGCCTGCAAATGCAGCCACGGCCAGAATAAGCTTGCGGATGAAGAGTTCATTGAGTCTGCGGTTTACAAAATAAGACAGCAACCAACCAGTCAGGATAGCCGGGATACAGCGCAGAAAGAGCTCGAGGTCTTTATGTCCGGCCGCGCCGGTAAACCAGAGCACCGCGATACCAAACATATTGATATACACGAAGAACACACTGAGATTAGCTTTAATTTTGTTTTTGTCTTCCGACTGATAGAGCAGGCCCATCGGTGCACCACCCGCAGACGTTGTGGTACCCATAAATCCCGAGACCATGGCTGCGATAAGATTACTGATCACACTGATGCGCGGCCTGACACCGACCATCGACAAAATAACCGCAGCCAGAATACAAAAGCCAAGAAGCATCTGGTACTGATGGGCATCTATAAACAACAATACGCTGCCCGCCACCAGCACACCTGCGGTGCCACCGAGAATGGAGAAGCCGGTCTGTTTTAAATCAATGTCGTATTGATGCTTCACCGCCAACAAGGTTGTTAACAATAATGCATTCAGGATCATGGGCCCTGGCACCAGCTCCGGCATGAGCAGGTAGATCAAGGGCGCCCCTAACAACCCCAAACCAAAGCCGATGACGCTTTGCAGGCAGGCTCCCACAATCAAGACCAGATACACCAACATAAAATCGGTCAAGCAAACATTCCTTTCGTAAGCACAACTCGCGTGTTACTCACCACAATTTACATATTATATTACTTTTTATGTGGTGCACATTGCCAGAAATTACACAATTTTGCAACAACTGACGATTACGGATGCTAATAGTATGATTACGGAATGTTGATCAGCGCGTTCTGACACTCGCCGGCACGCTATTGTCAGCTGAAAGCCGGCAAAATAAATAGAGTAAAACCGGCGAGCCATTCGATGCAAAGTGTGAAGAAATTTTTAGAAAAGTGAGGCTGAAATACGCTCGAGGCCGGGTATTACACCCAGCCTGCGTCGATGATAAGGGTTTGCGCAGTCATCATTTTGCTGTCATCAGAAGCCATAAACAACGCTGCTCGGGCAATATCAATAGGCAACAGCGTTTCATGGATACATTGCGCTTGTTGTACTTCTTCTACAATATCGGGACTCGCCCATCGGGTCATCTGACGCTCTGTCATCACCCATCCGGGAACCAGTGTATTCACGCGAATTTTATCTGCGCCTAACTTGGCAGCCAGGGTACGTGTCAGCCCATCGATAGCCGCTTTGGCTGTGGTGTATACCGGCATGCAAGTTTGCTTTTGACGCCAGCTCACAGAGCCCACGTTAATAATGCTGCCACCGCCACCACGGCGCATTTGTTCAACCACGGCTTTGGCAGCGAAGAAGCTCGGACGCAGGTTCACGTCAATGCGATCCTGCCAGTAGTCTTCATCCACGTCTTCCAGCTCGTGGCGGGTGTCATCGGCAGCGTTATTAACCAATACGCTAACATCACCATTGACTTCACCGGCTTTGGCTATGGCTCTTTCAAGGCAAGCGATATCGCGTATGTCACACTCAATAAACAGCACGTCTGCACCGTAGCGTTGAGAGACACGTTCGACAAGGGCCTGACTTTTCTCGCGGTTGACGTCGACAAAGCAGACTTTGGCGCCCTGAGCACTGAACTGCTCAACCATGACTTCACCAATACCGGTGCCTCCACCAGTGATGAATACACTTTTGCCACGCAGGCTAGGATACTGTGCGTTTGTATCAGAAGATTGGATCATAACCAGATGTTACCAGCGGTAAACGACAAAAATACCATATCAGAAATGCGGTTAAAGATCTTTACTCTGCCGTCGCAGATTCACTGATTTTTAACTCGATGTAAGCCATCGCTTCGTCAATTAAATATGCCATCATGTTCTTCGCACGCTCTGCTTCACCACTTTTAATTGCCAGATAAATCTTGCGATGTTCATCGGCAATGGTTTGCAAACTGTCTTTTGCATTGGTGGTGTACTGGAAACTTACGTTCAGTGCTGTCGTGATAAAGTCGCGTAACTGATAGAAAAAGCGGTTGCCGCTGGCCAGTAGAATGGCGGTGTGAAACGCCAAATCAGGCTCGTGAATTGAACCGTGGGTTTGCGCGGCATTGTCCATTTCCAACAACGCCTTTTCGATTTGCGCAATCGCTTCAGGTGAACCATGACGGGCCGCCAGCGCTGCAGCTTGTGGCTCAATAGCCAGGCGCATTTGCAGAAACTCTTTCAGGACCAACAGCGACGGACTGCTTTCCAGCATCCAGCCCAGCACACTGGTATCGTACAGATTCCAGTTTTCAGGCGGCTCTACGCGGATCCCCTGGCGAGGTCTGGAGGAAATCAGCCCTTTTGCCGCCAGCATTTTTACGGCTTCGCGTACCGCGGTACGGCTAATGCCGTATTCATCACATAATTGTGCTTCGGTAGGCAAACCACTGCCTTCACCGTATTTGCCTGCAATGATTGACTTGCCCAGCTCATTTGTTACTCGCTGAGATAGGTTTAAATTCTCAATTCGCGCCATGGGATTTTATTCTTTTCTGCTTATTGGCTCACACCGACATACTATCATACTTTTTGATCGGCGCTGCGCTAGGCTATTGTTAAAATTCTGAACCCATCATAATTATCTAAAGCCCCATTGTGCAAGCACTTCGGGCGTTTAATTGCACGGATATTGGCATCGTCACACACTCAACGCGTTAACGCAGCATTAACAAAAACACTTCCCATGAACACATTTGTAATATAATATTTTTATCCAATAATTTTTATGCTGTACATTTCAAGGTTCATTCATGGTTGAATTAAGTACCCTCGACTGGCTCGTACTGGCCGGATTTTTTGTCCTTCTGCTCGGCGTCGTCGGGATGTCGATGCGTCAAAAGGAAGAAGACACCGCGGACTATTTCCTGGCCGGTCGTAACGCCAGCTGGCTGGTGATTGGTGCCTCCATTTTCGCCTCTAACATCGGTTCGGAGCATCTGGTAGGTTTATCCGGCTCTGGTGCCCAGTCTGGCATGGCGCTGGCGCACTGGGAATTACAATCCTGGATCATATTGTTGCTGGGTTGGTTCTTTGTGCCTTTTTACTGGAGCAGCAAAGTTTACACCATGCCCGAGTTTCTGGAGCGCCGCTACAACTCAAAATCGCGCACCTTTTTGTCGGTTATCTCACTGGTCAGCTATGTGTTAACGAAGGTCGCCGTAACGGTTTACGCCGGCGGTATCGCGTTCAAAACCATTCTGGGTATCGACAGCATTTGGGGTATCGACTTCTTCTGGATTTCGGCATTGGGCCTGGTCATCATCACCGGAATTTATACGGTGTTAGGTGGTATGAAAGCCATTATGTGGACGTCTGTTCTGCAAACGCCTGTGCTGATTATTGGTTCAGTCGTGATTCTGGTCGTCGGGCTGGATCAGGTTGGCGGCTGGTCTGAAGTTGAGCGAATCAACGAAGCGAACCTGCACCTGATACGTTCGGCCAGTGACGCAGAATTCCCTTGGCCTGGCATCATCTTTGGCTCGTTTATTATCGGTTTCTGGTACTGGTGTACCGACCAATACATTGTACAACGCGTACTGTCAGCCAAAGGCATTAAGGAAGCCCGTCGCGGTACCATGTTTGCCGGTTACCTTAAGTTGCTGCCCGTATTTATATTCCTGTTCCCGGGCATGATTGCGGTAGCCTTAAAAACCAAAGGCATTATTAGCTACGACAGCGCCGACCAGGCCTTCCCCACCCTGGTTGCACAATTACTGCCTTCTGGCGTAAAAGGGATAGTAATCGGTGGTTTGGTCGCCGCCCTGATGAGTTCATTGGCGTCTCTGTTTAACTCTTCGGCCACCCTGTTCACGATCGATTTCTACAAGAAATTTAAACCTGAATCCAGCGAGAAGCACCTGCTGAAGGTTGGCCGTATCGCAACGGTTGTGATCGTTATCCTGGGTATTCTGTGGATTCCGGTAATGAGCCTGATTGCTGACGTATTGTATGAATACCTGCAAAGTGTTCAGTCGCTAATTGCACCGGGCATTGCCGCTGTGTTCCTGCTGGGCTTGGTAAGCCGTCGCATTACGCCGGCAGCCGGTTATATTGGCCTGGTATCAGGCTTTGTACTGGGCATGATTCGTTTGGTCCTCCTGCCTTTCAAGGAGAGCATAGAGAGCACATCTTTAGCCTGGATCATTGAAATGAACTGGCTGTATTACTGTATTTTGCTGTTCGTCATTGTCACTGTGATCATGATTGTGGTGAGTATGTTTACCGAGCGTGCGAGCGAAGAAAAACTCAAAGGCCTGACATTCAGAACCTTAGGCAAGGGCACCATGCGTGAGGTCATCGACGGCTTAGACAAATGGGATTACATCCATACCGTAGGCATTTTAGGTATCACCGCATTTATCTATATTCGCTTCTGGTAGTGATCGGTTAACAATAACCCTGGATAGCGGGCGATGACGCAGTTTGTGGTCGCCCGCTTTTTCGTATTTGAAACCAATTTAAAAAAAGCCAGCCAGTGCATGCTTACTTGCATTAGGCTCACCAAAACACAACCATCAAATACATTCACTTGCTTATGACACGATATTTATTACCTGCACTACTGCTACTGTTAACTCACGCCACACAGGCGAAGACCTACCAGGTTTATTATCTTGGAGGCCAATCCAATATGGCAGGATATGGCAATAATGCTGAGCTCAACGCACCCTACAATGCACCTTTGCCTGAAGTGCGCATGTTCAACGGCAATCCGGCGGGCGATTTTAGTAAGGGTGGCGGCCGCGGTATGTGGGACTCGCTACAGCCTGGCTTCGGCAGAAAATTTAAGTCATCGGGCAAGGAAAATATGCACTCAGCTTTTTTCGGGCCGGAAGTTGGCTTTGGACACCGTATCGCGGAACTCTATCCGGACCAAAACATTGCCATCATCAAATACGCATTGGGCGGCTCTGCTCTGGGGTACGGCGTAGGGAACAACTGGTACCCGGACTATCGTCGCGGCAACGGAATTAACCAGTACGATCATGCGCTGACGACGTTAAGACAAGCCTTTGCCGAGCGTGACATCGATGGTGATGGTGAGGCCGACACCTTGATCCCTGCGGGAATAATTTGGATGCAGGGAGAGTCTGACGCCTATGACAGCGAAATAGTTGCCAATCAGTATTTGCAGAACCTGAAAAACATCATGGCCTTGCTGCGCGCTGCTCTGCGAGCGCCGGACCTACCGGTTGTAGTGGGTAAGATTACCGACTCTCACAATGACCCGGAAGACGGTTTACGGATGAATTGGGGGCACATAGTGCAACAGGCACAGCGTGTCTTCGAGCAGGAAGATGTTTGCGCGGACTTAGTTACCGTTACGGAGACGTTTAAGCATTTGGATGATGGCTGGCATTATAATTCGGCGGACTACATTACTTTGGGCAAAGCGTTTGCCGAGAGCATTAGGAAGCTCGAAAAAGGCTGTGGTACCGCACAATAAGTACGCCGTGCAAGTCAGTGCCAGTGACATTAACACCGGCACTGATTTTGGTTCACAGGGCTGCCTTTCAGGCATCCTTTTTCAAAGATGCCAAAAGAAAATCAATTAAGCCAGGCCTGCCAACCTCAATGCTCTGAAATAGCAAAAAATCTCTCTATCTCACTGTTTAAGTTAAAAAAAATAGCTATTACTAGTCGGAACACTTGGGGTTCCAGCTCACTACCCCAACAAAAGCATAAATGATAACCGTTATCATTACTATTGACTATTACATCTGGCGACTTATCATATGCGCCTTTCTTTACACTTCTTTACATATCTTTACACAGACGAAGACATTGCGTCTGATGACTCACGAAGAAAGGATAACTATGAAAGCTCGACTCACTGTTTCACGCCTTGCCATGGCGGTAGGATTAAGTTTCTCTATGAATGCCATCGCATCCAGTATCCCGGATAGCGAAGATATCGAGCATTTGGTGGTTACCGCGACTGGCTTTGAGCAAAAAATTACCGAAGCGCCAGCCAGCATCTCCGTGATCACCGCAGAAGATTTAAAAACCCGTTCGTTTACCTCTTTACTGGATGCGGTTAAGTATCAGGAAGGTATCGATATTGGTACGACCCGCGATAAAACAGGTCAGGGTAGCGTGAGTATGCGTGGCCTTACTGGTGAGTACACCCTACTTTTAATTGACGGTCGTCGCCAGAACAACCACGGCGATATTTACCCGAACAACTTTGGCGGAAATGCCTTTAACCACCTGCCGCCGCTGGATACCATTGAGCGTATCGAAGTGATTCGTGGGCCGGCATCTACTTTGTATGGTGCGGATGCACTGGGCGGCGTTATTAACGTGATCACCAAAAAGCATCGCAATGACTGGGGTGGCAACATTACCTTCGGTCGCAGCGTGCAAACTAACGACGATTTCGGTAATGACATTACCACAGACTTCTCGGTAACCGGTCCGCTAATTGACAACATTCTGAGCCTGGGTATTCGCGGCAGTTTATACGAACAACAAGCCTCTACCCCACAACTTGCCCCGGCGGTTGATCCAAACGGCACAGTTCACGTGCGCTCTTTGGGTTTTGGTAGTGGTGGTCGTACCGTAGACAACAACAGCGAACATTACGGGTTTACCCTGAACTACACGCCTGCCGAAGGTCATGAAATCGGATTCGATTACGACAACTCGCACCAGGAATACGACAATACCCCGGAATACAATCTGGAAACCGGTGAAATTATTTATCCACTGGGTACGCGTGACAGCATTGAAAGCTTGTGGCAGGCACGTCGTGGTCAGGTAAACCCGCGTGCAGGCTATGCTGCAGAGCAAGAATTTGACCGTGAGTGGTGGTCCTTAACCTACGACGGCAAGCTGGACTTCGGTGTGATTGCCGCATCACTCGCCTATGTAGACACGCAAAATAATGGCCGTACTCTGCCGCTGAGCGTAAGTGAACGTCAATTGCTTCAGGCTATGTATGACGCCACTGGCGAATACGCAGACATGAGCGAAGACGAGCGCCGTGACCTGGCTGAAGCCACGTTCCTACCGCGCCCGGCCCGTCCACTGGACAGCAGTCAATATACTTTCGACCTGCGTATGGATATTCCGGTTGAAGATATGGCCGGTGATCATAACTTCGTAGTAGGTGCACAGATCATTGACGGCGAACTGCAGGACGGCGTATTTGGTTTGGAATCAGGTAACGCAGGCGCAGTACAGGAACAGAAAATGTACTCATTATTCGCTGAAGATAACTGGGGTATTCTGGACAATATGACGGTAACGGCGGGTTTCCGTTATGACCATCACGACGTGTTCGGCAGCCAGACCTCTCCTCGTCTATATGCTGTTTACAACATCTCTGATTACTGGACAGTCAAGGGCGGTGTAAGCACGGGTTATAAAACGCCACAAACGACCGACCTGTACGACGGCATCATTGGTTTCGGCGGTCAGGGTACCAGCCCATTTGCGGGTAACCCGGATCTGCAACCAGAAACAAGCGTAAACTCAGAAATTGCCCTGTACTGGAGCAAAGACGAGCACAACTTTAATATCACCTATTTCAGCACCGATTTTGAAGACAAAATTGCCCGCGGTAATACGGTACAAAGCTGTAACACCACTGGCGGCGTTCGCCCTTGTGTAAACCTGGGTGAATACGACGAACTGGGCTACGACACTTACAGTCAGCGTATCAATATCGATAAAGTGGAATTACAGGGTATTGAAATGGCTGGGCGCTACGCCTTTACCGCTGAGTGGTCAATTTACGCCAACTACACCTGGACTGACAGTGAGCAGAAAAGTGGTTCACAAGCTGGCCTGCCGCTTACCAATACCGCTGAGCACATGGCCAATGTCAACATTACCTGGGACATCAACGCCGACCTGAATGTGTATTTGCAAGGTGAGTTCCGCTCTGATCGCTACCGCGGTTACGATTCGGTACTGGAACGTGAGCTTTACTTCAAGAACTACTCGCTGCTGAACCTGGGCGCGCGCTGGACACTGAATGACTATGTGGTTGTGAACCTGCGTATCAACAACCTGTTGGATCGCGACTTCACAACTTACTCAGTGACTTACGACGATCTGAACAACGACGGGCAGTTTGAATACCTGACCGGTCGGGGCGTGACCAGTGAAGTGAACTTTACTGACGACTACAACGTGAAAGACAAAGCCCGTAACTTATGGGCGGGCGTTACAGTCAGCTTCTAAGTGAAAGTGTGTGTGCTTAAAAGCCCCGGGTATGTCTGATATCCGGGGCTTTTT
>NZ_CFIDRX010000034.1:0-30209 GCF_984433645.1 Marisediminitalea sp. | reverse complement strand
AAGGCGTGAGAGTACGAGTGGACAGTGACAGCGCACTGGATATCAGCCAACCATTAACGTTAACCATTCAGGCTAATGCAGACAGCCCGACGATAACCTTGTTCGGGCAGATCACCCATGTCCAGCATGAAGCAGAGCGCACACCCGCAGCTACCGTGCTAGGTATGCAGCTCACTCATATCCCATTGGAAGACTTAGGCGCGTTACGTCGGCTATTGCTGCTCAATAGCGGAGAACAGGACATGGACACCAACGAACTAATGATTCTGCTCGACCATATTGCCGACGCACTGCCGGGCGCATCCTGACCCGTCCTACTCCAGCGCTTCAAGCGCCTCACTTAACTTGGTAACGGGAATGACTTTCAACCCGTTTATAGGTTGTTTTGGGGCATTCGCCTTCGGCACGATAGCGCGCTTGAAGCCATGTTTCACCGCTTCGCTTAACCGCTCACTGCCGTTGGGAACAGGCCGGATTTCACCTGCCAGACCCACTTCTCCAAAAACAATAAGATCGCGGGGTAACGCCCGGTTGCGAAAGCTTGAAATCATCGCAACCAGCAGGGCTAAGTCGGCTGCAGTTTCCGCCACTTTAACGCCGCCCACCACATTGACAAATACGTCCTGATCGTTCATTTGCACGTTGCCGTGGCGATGCATCACTGCCAACAACATGGCTAAGCGGTTCTGCTCAAGCCCTACCGTAACCCGGCGTGGATTATTCAACGGGGAATAGTCCACCAATGCCTGTATCTCAACCAATAGTGGCCGGGTGCCTTCCCATATCACCATCACTACGGAGCCAGGCGCCTGATTTTCATTTCGACTCAGGAAAATAGCAGAGGGATTCCCCACCTCTTTAATGCCTTTCTCGGTCATCCCGAAAACACCCAACTCGTTCACCGCACCAAAGCGGTTTTTATGGCTTCGCAGAGTCCGGAAGCGACCATCGCTTTCCCCTTCCAGCATCATGGAGCAGTCGATACAGTGCTCCAGTACTTTCGGTCCTGCCAGACTGCCGTCTTTGGTAACGTGGCCAACAATAAACATGGCAATATGATGCTGTTTGGCAAACCGGGTAAGGTACGCCGCGCTTTCCCGCACCTGAGATACACTGCCGGGCGCTGACTGTACGTCACTGACATGCATTACCTGAATGGAGTCGATAACCATAATTTGCGGCTTTTGTTTTAACGCTAAATCACAAATCAGTTCAACATTGGTTTCTGCCAGCATCATTAGTTTGTCGTCGGGTAGGCCCAAACGTTTGGCGCGCATGGCGACCTGCTGCAGCGATTCTTCGCCGGTCACATACAAGGCAGATTTGCCGACGGCCTGCTGACACATCACCTGCAATAGCAAGGTACTCTTGCCGGCCCCAGGCGAGCCACCGATCAGAATCGCTGACCCCGGCACAATGCCGCCGCCAAGTACTCTGTCGAGTTCTTTGAAACCCGACCCGAAACGCGGTAAGTCCTCAACATTGATTTCGTTCAGTACCTGAACCTGACTAGTGGTTTGCCCAGCGTATCCGGCTAAATTACCCCGCGCGGAGGACTTAGCAGGACTGACCACAAATTCAGAAATAGTATTCCAAGCCTTACATTCCGTACACTGGCCCTGCCAGCGAGGAAATTCAGCACCACAATCAGAACAGACAAAGGCAGTTTTACGTTTAGCCATAAAATTGGTTGGTTTCCTTTTGGATACGTATTAATCTGGGATTCAATACAAAGGCATGTTCATTACCAGTGCGACAGGAAGGCGCAAACCGCGTTCCCATTGATTTCTCGTTAATTAATATCCAGCACTTGCCGATAAAAACGGTAATATAACAAAAACCTTCAGGGTAGACAGCAAGACCAAAGATATGAATCAGGATTTATCACAGTACGCGTCGGTCATTGAGCAACTCAAGCCCATGGTGAAAGAACCTGAGTTTAATCAGGTGTTGCAACAAATTGCCTCGCACATTCCAAAAGAAAAGCGTTTCCTGATCAAAATGGAGGTAAAGCGCCTCGCCCGCCCTTGTTTGCGCGCCATTGATTTACGCGGCCAGGTTGACGGCCAGTGTAAACTCTATGAATACAATGGTATCAAGCACTACCTCGACGACGTTGCGATCGAAGTGTTTGAACAACAAGTACGAATTTTCGGGCTGTATTGCTTCGGCGTTTACGAAGCCGTTATGGCAACGGAGAACAACTTCAGAGTTATTCGGGAAAAGGCAGAAGCCCGCAACGAAAAAGAACAGGAAGTGGCTGAAAAGCCGAAGAATAGCCTGACACAATTTGATGTTATCAATATCGGATTATTAGACTATGCCAAGCGAAACGAAGAACGTATGAACTTCGCTGTGGCGCTGGAGATTTTCACTGAAACGAATAACAGCCTGCGTGCAACCAGTGTGGATATTTCGTCTCACGGTCTGAAAATAAAGCTCTCGAAAGAACAACTGTTTAAACCCGGTGAAAAAATCGGCGTGTACTTTCGAGGCCTGGAAACAGAGTATTCTCTGGACAAGAAGCAAGCCATTAAATACCAGGTGGTGAGTATCTCCAGAAAGCAGGAGCACCAGTTCCTGCAAATGAAACGCTTGGCCGATGCCCCGAATAATGCATTTGACCAGTTCATCGACAAGTTTATTCACGGCAATAAGCGCCGCTATAAAGTGAATATGGACAACACCGTTGATGCCATCATCAACAAGTCGTGTGAACAGTACTTTTCACCCAGTTGTCCGACCCTGCCTGTCTATATTGACGTAAATGAAGGCAGAGCCCTGCCCCGCTTTGCGATGGCCAATGAACTCAACCGACATATTCTGGGCTACTGGAATGACGAGGAAGACGAACTCCGACTGGGCTATCTTCTAAATCAGGAGCGTATTCAATACCTGATTGAAAGTAAGGAAGACGTCCCTACGCTGTTTATTTACGCGTTTAACCATATTCAAAACGGCAAGGTCTATTTTTATTCCGCCAGTCATATCGATCTGGCCCGCCATGAAAAGTTGCGGAATTTATTTTTAGGATTTGGTGCCCGCAAGGTCAGCTGGCGGGTCTTTAAAATGAGCCTGAGCAACATGTCTCCTAAGCAGGCTTATGCGCCGCTGTCGCTGCCCGACGAAGTGGGCACCAAAGTGAAGCGACAAAATGCAAAACCGGCCCCGCGGTTGATGGCAAAACTCAAAAACCTGGCCTATATCGCGCAGATCACCGACATTACATCCGACGCCGAGCAACTGCTGTTCAGTCAGATAAAAATCGATCGCAGCCAGTTAAAAGCGCTTAAACTATTCGGTCACGCCCGCAATCGTCCGCCCTTCCCGGTAAAAGCATTTCGCTACAAGTTTCATGAACAGCGTATGGAAACCCGCTATTTATTGCGGACCTCCGTAAATTTGCATGCCCGAGGGCAAACCATTACCGGCGTGAGTGAAGACATTTCCATTAATGGTTTACGTATCGAAATTGAAGGTGAGTATCACGGTGATGTAAATATGCGCGTAGTACTGGCGTTCCCGAAACTGCAGGAATTGACCAGTAAATTCGATGTATCAAACCTGCAATACCGTGTGGTGCATGTGAGCGGTGACAAAAACATTTTACACTTGCGCACTGTCGCCGGTGAAGACGGGTTATCTGCCCGCACATTTTTTGCCGAACTCATTAAGAGCAATAAAGCGTCGCTAAAGACCTACCCGGATGAAGAAGAAATCCCCGGCATTGGCCATGCCTTGCGGTGTATTAATGCGAAAAACCCGGCAACATTAGCATTTGTGTTGTCTAAGACAAGCGGACGCTACCATCCTCAGGTGGGTGTTCTGGGCGAGACCAGCCCCAGACTCAAAAACCTGTGCGGGCACTTTGCAGAACAGAATAAACTGAACCTGGAAGTATTTTTCCGCGATCGCCATTTAGATGCTCCCTTTATTCAGCAGGCTATCAAACAGGTAAAAACAGAGCACCAGCCGGTCATGCGAGAGCTGTTTGTTGCGTTTAAACCTACTGAAAAGGATCCTCGCGCCGCTATCGATGCGCGCTACGAACATCGCTTTAGTTCCCACGAAGCACAAAAACAATTTATCGCCGATACACTAAAAGACGGCCAATTCATTGCTATGTCTGTATCGGTAACGACCACCGGCAAACCCGATCTGGAAATGCTTCAGTCGGAAATTAATTACATTGGCGTTTATGCCATTCACCGTGCTAAAGAGCTGGAAGAGCGTTTGTGGAGTATTGGTGCTTGCGTCCACGCTGTCGATATTACCGATGAGGTATTATTGCGCTTTGGATTTGATTTACAGGAAGTGCAGGCTAACTATCAAACACCCAGCCAGCACGCTATTGAGCCCAGTGGTATTAAGGCCTTGTTAAAAAGCGGCTAGTACAAAGCCGCTTTGCTACGGAAAGCAGCAAGAGGTAGCCAGACAGCAAATGCCTGGCTACATTAGAGTACGAGTTACTCCCACTCCGCGCCTGTGGCTGCCGTCTCTGCATTTTGCTTAGACGGAGCGTCTGCCACCATTGCTTCGGTAGTCAGCATCAAGCCCGCAATAGAAGCCGCATTTTGAAGTGCTGTACGCGTTACTTTTGTGGGATCAAGAATCCCCATATCCAACATATCGCCATATTGCTCACTCTGCGCGTTGAAGCCATAGGTTCCTTCATTCTGCCGCACCTGAGACAGGACAACACTTGACTCAAGACCTGCGTTAGTGACGATTTGGCGGAAGGGTTCTTCCATTGCCCGCACGGCAATATTCACACCCAGCTTTTGCTCTTCATTCGCTACACTCAAGTCAGCCTTGGTCACTGCCTGTGCAGCGCGAATTAGGGCAATCCCCCCGCCGGGTACGATCCCTTCCTCAACGGCTGCTCGCGTGGCGTGTAATGCATCGTCTACCAGGTCTTTTTTCTCCTTCATTTCAACTTCGGTAGCCGCACCTACTTTAATCACCGCGACGCCACCAGCCAATTTAGCAATGCGTTCTTGCAATTTTTCTTTGTCATAATCAGAGGTCGACTTGTCTATCTCCTGACGCAATTGCGCAACACGCGATTCGATATCTGCCTTATCTCCCTGACCGTCAACAACGGTAGTGTTGTCCTTACCTATTACGACACGCTTAGCACTGCCCAATTGTTCCAGTTCAACCTTTTCAAGGCTCAGGCCTACGTCTTCGCTTATCACGGTTCCCTTGGTAAGAATTGCCAGGTCCTGCAACATGGCTTTGCGGCGATCGCCAAACCCGGGAGCCTTAACGGCAGCCACTTTCAGTATGCCGCGCATGTTGTTCACTACCAGTGTCGCCAGCGCCTCTCCTTCCATGTCTTCAGCAACAATGACTAGCGGTCTGCCAGCTTTGGCTACAGCTTCGAGCAGCGGTAAGAGTTCGCGGATTTGTGTCACTTTCTTATCGACCAGCAGCAGGTAAGGGTTATCCAGCTCTACCTGCATTTTCTCGGTATTCGTCACAAAGTATGGAGACAGGTAGCCCCTGTCAAACTGCATACCTTCAACAACCTCAAGTTCATTGTGTAACGATTTTCCTTCTTCTACTGTAATGACACCATCACGGCCTACACGCTCCATCGCTTTGGCGATGATTTCACCAATATCATCATTCCAGTTCGCAGACACTGTTGCGACCTGACGAATCGATTTGTTGTCGCTACATGGACGAGACAGGTTGTGCAAATGTTCAACGGCATTCGTAACGGCTGCATCAATACCCCGCTTCAGGTCCATGGGGTTAATACCTGTCGCTATGGCTTTATGACCTTCCCTCACAATAGCCTGGGCCAACACGGTGGCAGTTGTCGTCCCATCACCGGCAACATCAGCGGTTTTAGACGCAACTTCTTTGAGCATTTGCGCCCCCATATTGGCAAATTTGTCTTTCAGCTCGATGTCTTTGGCAACCGACACCCCATCTTTAGTAACACGAGGAGCGCCATAACTCTTTTGCAGAACCACATTTCGACCTTTTGGACCAAGCGTGGCTTTTACTGCATCAGCCAGCACGTTTACACCAGACAGCATGCGTCCACGTGCGTCATCTGAAAACTTAACGACTTTTGCACTCATGCGGCTTTCTCCTGTTCAACGTCTTCTTCAACTACAGCAAGAATATCCTGCTCTTTAATGATCAACACTTTGTCGCCATCAAGGCTAATTTCAGTTCCGGCATATTCGCCAAACAGTACCTGGTCGCCCGTTTTCACTGCCAGCGTTGCCGTTGTGCCATCATCGAGTAACTTTCCAGGCCCAACTGCGAGCACTTCGCCACGAGTTGACTTACCTGCGCTTTTATCAGGAATAACAATTCCCCCGCTGGTTTTGGTTTCAACGGGTAATCTGCGAACAACCACGCGGTCATACATAGGTCGTATACGCATTGCTTTTTTCTCCAAAAAAGTTGAACTAACAGATAGTATTTCTGGGTTATATGCACCCAATCCAGCAAATAAGGTCACGCCGTTTTTGTTTCAATAGTGAGAATTTGTAACTTTTTTTTATAAAAAAATAATTTTTAAGAATAAAAAATCATCTGCAAATAAGGCAGTTATGCGTTAACGTTAAAGTGTTCAATAGCGAAACTGAGGTGACTATGCAACAACAGCCAAACCTTATTTTTGAACAACAACTTTCCAATTATTTTCGTGAACAACTGGAAGAATTGGCCAACATGTTTGAGCCCTCCCCGCAGGAAGATACGCTTTGGTATATTGGCAACCTGCTGGCGCGTTTCGGAAATAGCAGTACACTATACAGTTATCAGGATGGGCGTTTTGGAGTGCGTCCCCTCGCTTTGCTTTACAAGGACGCTTTGGACACTCCAATTGCGCGCCAACGTTGTTTGTTTTTACGTCAACTAGGCGACCTGGCGTTATTTATAGGGGCTTTGTTTCCGCAAAATTACGCCCGCCGGGGGATTAAAAAAGATTATTTTGTAGGAATGGGAACCGCTGCATACGATTACCTGTCGATACACGCCAGAGACTACCAACATGTATTTGCTGAACTAGCCACCACGTTCCATGACATGCTGGAACTGGTTGCTCGCGCAGGGAATAGACAGCAAGGTTTTGATATGTCCGATATTTTGGCGGTGTATGAACGTTGGAGGAAAAGTGGCGACCCGTTTTTAGCGTCTCAACTGGCGAAAATGGGTATCCAGCTCACCCCTGATACGCCGTCTCAATAACGCTAACCCCGCTATCAGTGGCGCGCGCCGTATTTACAATGGCGCGCTCCGACTAGTACGCATGGTTTGCGATAATTAGATGTTGCTTACGGGCACAAATACGCCAGCATGGCATCTAATCCGGAATAACGGATAGCGGCATCAGCCTGGGCATTCACAATAGGCTTGGCTTCAAATGCAACGCCCAGCGCGGCAACGTCCATCATTTTAAGGTCGTTGGCACCGTCGCCCATCGCAACCGTCTGGTGCATAGGAATATCCCACTGCGCTGCCAACGCTTTCACCGTTTCGGCTTTTACTTCTGCATCAACGATATCACCAATGACGTTACCGGTAAGCACGCCATTTTCCTCAGCCAGCACGTTGGCCCGACTGGCATCAAGACCAAGTCGCTCTTCCAGATAACCGGCAAAGTAGGTAAACCCGCCTGAAGCAATAGCCACTTTCCAGCCATTTGCCTTGAGCACTTCCAATAATTTAGACAAGCCCGGCATTAACGGAATACTGTTTCGGATCTGCGCTAACTGACTAACCTGCACACCGTCCAGGCACGCTACGCGGGAAATCAAACTATCTTTAAACGCCAACTCGCCACGCATTGCCTGCTCAGTTACGGCTGCAACCTTGTCCCCAAGACCCGCCAGCTTCGCGATCTCATCAATGCACTCAATCTGAATAACCGTGGAATCCATGTCCATGACCAACAAGCCGGGTTCAGAAAGTTTCGGGGTATGCTCAAGCAGTGCAATTTCGCAGTGATGCTGTTCTGCTGTTTTGGCAATAACGGCTTTTACCAGCTCATCGTCTTCGCAGCTATGGTCAACCGCAGCGACCACAACGGTGTGATTTAACAGTTCATCAAATGGGTGCAATGAGAAGCTGTGCACGCTCAGTGCGGCTGACAGACTTTGCTGAATATCAGCTACCTGTTGAAGCGTTAGCGCCTGACTTTGAATGACTAATCTTGCATCGGTACTGCGGCCCTGGACCTGCTGTAATTGAGCGGAAGATTGATCCCAACTAAGATTCTGATACTCTGCTAACACAGAACGAAGGAAAGCAGCACTGTTTAGTGCAGGCTCAGCTATGACGAGTGGTTGCAAAATGATGGGTCCTGTTTGACTAACAACAAAATGTGCCCAATCCTAACGGATCAGCGCCGCCGGTGAAATCCTTCCACTACATTAATTTCAGTGTTTTTCGCTATATGACATATATAAAATCTGCTTTTCATACGCCAACACGGGTACTAACAAAACTTTCGCGCCGTTCCTGGTTATTCGGCATTGTGGTTTTGTTGACAGGCTTTCTGTTAAGTATGTCGCTAATTTCTCCTTCGGCTCCCACTTCTCAGGCAGAAAAACTGGTAGTTCATTACACCGCTCTGCTAGCACAAAGCACACAGGAAAATGACACTGATGCGCTAAATCGAACCTTGGCGACTTTGATGTTAGAAGAGTCAGTAATAGCTGCCAGTGTTTTCAGTCCTGCAGGAGAGCAACTGGCCCACAGTGGCAAGGTTGACACTTTCGTTGGCATGGTCAGAACTGAACCGGCTTTGCAGTCGGTATTTACCCCAATAATTTCGGAAGATACGCAACAGGTCGTGGGTTATTTATCTATCCTTTACCGCCCAAACACCGACAGATAATTCTTACTGGTAACCTCGTCAATCTCTTCCACCGAGGTGTACTTCAATTCAGCAAGAGCCTGACACACGTCAGGCAAATACACAGGGGCATTGCGCTCACCTTGTCTGCCGCACATGGGCATATCCGGTGCATCAGTCTCAAGCAGCAGGCTCTCCAAAGGGAGTTTGGCTATTGTTTGCCGCGTCTTTTGTGCTCTGGGATAGGTAATTGTGCCGCCAACACCAATGCAAAACCCCAAATCCGTATAGGCCTTCGCTGCTTCCAGGCTACCAGAGAAGGCATGTATCACACCACCGTATTGAAAGCGGCAGCGTTTTAGGGACTCAATCAGTAAATGGTGGGACTTTCGATGATGCAGTATCACCGGCAGCTGATATTGAGTAGCCATCGACAGCTGTTTTTCAAACACCTGTTGTTGGCACTGGATTGGCGTGGTTAGACTGGCATCGATGCCGATTTCGCCCAGTGCCACCAATGATGCTGTTGATTGTTTGAGGCGCGCATCGAGACGAGCCAAAACCGGCTCTGCATCGTCAGGTAAGAAATAGGGGTGAAGCCCGAAAGCGATGTCTATTTCAGCAACAGTTTGCGTCATGGCAAGCTGCTTATCCCAACCCGCTTCAGTGGTGCCTGGCACCAAAAAGCGTGTTACGCCCCTGGCTTTGGCAGCCTCAATTTGTTGCAGCCAGTCGTTGTCAAAGGCAGCGAGATCAAGATGGCAGTGCGAGTCGATCATGGCCTGAATAACACAACAGCACTAGGGCATAAGTCGCTGTGTTAACCAACCTGCTTCTGCATCAAATCGATATTCGAAGCGATCGTGCAGCCGATCTTCTCCACCCTGCCAGAACTCAATTTGTGAGGGTTTTACTTTGAAGCCGCCCCAGAAATCCGGTAACGGAATATCTTTATTGGCAAATTTATCTTTCATTTGCTTGAACTGCGTCATCAGCAATTCGCGGCTCGATATCGGCTGACTTTGCTGTGACGCCCATGCGGCTAATTGAGAATCTTTCGGACGGGACAGGAAATACTTTGCATTTTGTGCCACAGACAGCTTTTCTGCTACGCCACAAACACGTACCTGCCGCTCCATGAAAAACCACGGGAAGTGCAGTGATATTTTGGGGTTCTCAGCCAGTTCTTTGGCCTTGCGACTACCCAGATTGGTGTAAAACACAAAGCCGTCGTGGTCATAGTCTTTCAGCAGCACGATACGTTGGGAGGGTTGACCACTGGCGTCTACAGTGGCGACTGTCATTGCCGTCGGATCGGGGATCTTCGCGTCGATTGCTTCGCCTAACCATTGCTTAAACAAGTCAATGGGGTGCTGCGTTAACGCCTCTTCGGTGAGTCGCCCCATGGAATACTGACGTCGCATATCGGCAATCGACATGAATTTCTCCTAACTTACGCTTAGTCTTCGCCGTACCCTAGTGAACGCAGGGCGCGTTCATCATCAGCCCAGCCAGATTTTACTTTTACCCAAAGTTCTAAAAACACTTTGTTGTCGAACAAGCGCTCCATATCCAGTCTCGCCTGCTCGCCAATAGTTTTCAGGTGCTTCCCGCCTTTCCCGATCACCATGCGTTTCTGTGTTTCCCGTTCAACCAGAATCAATCCATTAATTCTGTATACCCCGTTCTCAGCCAGCTTAAACTGCTCTATTTCCACGGTAGTGGAATAAGGCAGCTCATCGCCCGTGAATCGCATCAGTTTTTCGCGAATAATTTCGGCGGCCATAAAGCGGCTTGAGCGGTCGGTTATGTAGTCTTCCGGGAAATAAAACTCGCTCTCTGGCTGACGTTTACGCACCAGTTCACGCAAGCGATCAACCTGTTTGGTTTGCTTTGCGCTCAGCGGAATGATTTCGTCAAAGTCATGCTTTTGCTGCAGTACCTGTAAATGCGCAATCAAGTCGTCAGGATTAGACACTTTGTCTTGCTTGTTCACCACCAGAATGCACGGTAACCCTGACTGTTTTACTTTGGTCAATACCATGTCATCGTCGTCGTTCCAACGCGTACCCTCAACCACAAATAAAATCAGACTGACTTCACCTAATGAGCTTGCCGCCGCCCGGTTCATTAAGCGGTTTATGGCGCGTTTTTCTTCGCTGTGCAGCCCCGGTGTATCAACATACACAGTCTGGCAATCACCATCGGTATCAATACCCAGAATACGGTGACGGGTAGTTTGCGGCTTGCGTGAAGTAATACTGACTTTTTGCCCTAGCAAACGGTTCAGCAGTGTTGATTTACCCACATTTGGGCGGCCTACGATAGCAACCAGGCCACAACGGGTATTGCCTTGTGGCGAATCAGGTAATTCAGGCTGTTCAAAATCAGTCATTCATTAATGTCTCTAATGCCAGATTAGCGGCTTGTTGCTCGGCTTTCCTGCGACTGCTTCCCACCCCTTCCAGCGGTGAGTTCAGGTTGGCGACCTGACAATGCACAACAAATGTTTGCGCGTGGTCTTTACCCGTTATTTTCACTACTTCATAAACCGGCAGCGGCAGTTTGCGTGACTGCAAAAACTCCTGAAGACGGGTTTTAGCATCTTTCGGATGCTCATTAGGATCGAGTTTATTGATCCTGCTTTTCCAGAGGTGCAGCACGACTTGTTCGGTTTGCTCGAGTCCGGCTTCAAGATAAATAGCGCCAATAATCGCTTCCATGGCGTCGGCAATGATGGAACTGCGGCGATGCCCACCGCTTTTCAGTTCACCCGGGCCAAGGTTCATCAGTTCGCCGACATCTGACTCTCTGGCCAATTCAGCCAGTGTATCCCCTTTTACCAGGGTTGAGCGCATGCGGGTTAACTTGCCTTCCGGTACCTGCGGAAACTTGTCGTAGAGCTCTCTGGCGATGATCATGCCAAGCACAGCATCACCCAGGAATTCCAGCCGTTCGTTGTGTTGTTTGGCTGCACTGCGGTGTGTAAGCGCCTGCTTCAGCAGCCCGGTATCCTTAAATTCATAGCCTAGCTGGCGAGACAGTTTTGCGTATGGGTTAATCCCTTGCATTACTGAATGCCACCAACACGGCTAAAGCGAACACCTGATGGGATCCAGGACGGCACCCAACTGCTAGCCGGGCGGTCGAACTCAAAGCTGATCCAAATAGCAACCGCTTTGCCTACCAGGTTTTCATCGGGCACAAAGCCCCAGAAACGACTGTCACGGCTGTTGTCGCGGTTGTCACCCAATACAAAATACTGCCCTTCAGGCACGATCCACTCGTTCATTTTTGTACCGGGCTGCGTGTAAAACTCACGCGGGCTCGCTTCACCGGTGGGGTGCTGCAGAATATCGTGAGAAACCTCACCCAATTGCTCTGTCATGCGCTTCAACGGCGCCAGGTGTTGCACGAACTCACCGCTGCTAACAAATTCTTGCGGCATGACCTTAAATTCTTCACATTGGCTACCCGATTCACAGGCCGGCTTTATGTAAACCTGCTTATTGCGATAGACCACAGTGTCACCCGGCATGCCGACCACACGTTTGATGAAGTCAACATTGGGGTCTTCCGGGTATTTGAATACCACAACATCACCGCGTTCCGGGGCACCGGTTTCAATAAACTTGTGACGGAAAACCGGATCTTTCAAGCCATAGGCGTATTTTTCGACCAGGATAAAATCACCGACCAACAGGGTTGGCATCATGGAGCCAGATGGGATCTGAAACGGTTCGTATAAAAACGAACGCAACACCAGAACAAAGGCGATAACCGGGAAGATTTGCTGGGCAGTGTCTACCACGTAGGGCAATTTGTCATCGGGTTGTAACGCAGATTCACCTAAACCGGAAACGGCCACACCGCGTTCGCGACGTTTAGGGCCGAAATATACGGCGTCCAACAACCAAATCAAACCCGAACCTAATGTCAGGATCACCAGCAAAATCGAAAAATAATTAGCCATTACTTAGATACCTTAAGTACTGCAAGGAAGGCATCCTGTGGCAACTCCACATTCCCTACCTGCTTCATCCGTTTTTTACCTTCCTTCTGCTTCTGCAACAGCTTCTTCTTACGGCTCACGTCACCACCGTAACACTTAGCGATAACGTTCTTGCGTAACTGCTTCACTGTGCTTCGCGCAATGACATGGTTACCAATTGCGGCCTGAATAGCAATATCAAACATCTGCCGCGGGATTAACTCGCGTAGTTTTTCGACTAATTCCCGTCCGCGGTAAGGGGCATTCTCTTTGTGCGTGATGACCGCCAGCGCGTCGACACGTTCACCGTTGATCAGAATGTCCAGTCGAACCATGTCCGATACCTGGAATTTCTTGAAGTTGTAATCCAGCGATGCAAAGCCCCGGCTGGTTGATTTCAGGCGGTCAAAGAAGTCCAGAACCACTTCGGCCATAGGCAACTCGTAGGTCACCGCAACCTGTTTTCCGTGGTAACTCATGTTGGTTTGAACACCACGCTTCTCAATACACAGGGTAATAACGTTTCCGAGGAATTCCTGTGGAACCAGAATGTTGGCCTCAACAATCGGCTCGCGCATTTCTTCGATGTCGTTAACTGCAGGGAGCTTTGACGGGTTGTCTACCTGAATGGTCTCGCCATCGGTTTTCAGTACTTCGTAAATTACCGTGGGTGCCGTGGTGATCAAGTCAAGATCGTACTCTCGCTCCAGACGCTCCTGAATGATTTCCATATGCAGCATACCAAGGAAGCCGACGCGGAAACCAAAACCCAGCGCAGCAGAGCTTTCTGGCTCGTAGAACAATGAGGCATCGTTCAGGCTGAGTTTTGCCAGCGCATCGCGGAAGTCTTCGTAATCGTCTGAGCTTACCGGGAACAAACCAGCATACACCTGAGGCTTCACTTTCTTAAAGCCGGGTAGCGGTTTTTCAGCCGGATCTTTTGCCAGTGTAATAGTGTCGCCCACTGGCGCGCCGTGAATTTCTTTGATACCAGCGATAACAAAGCCTACTTCACCGGCTTTCAGTACCGTGCGTTCCAGCGCTTTAGGCGTGAACACTCCGATTTTATCGACCTGGTGAACCTGCCCGTTGGACATAATTTTGATTTTGTCTTTTACGTTCAGCTGGCCTTCAACAATACGTACCAATGACACAACGCCCTGGTAATTGTCGAACCACGAATCAACGATAAGCGCCTTGAGTGGTGTATCCAGCTCGCCTTCTGGTGGTGGAATTTGCTTAACGATAACTTCCAGCACGTCTTCAATACCCAGACCCGTTTTAGCCGAACAGCGCACGGCGTCTATCGCATCGATACCCACAATGTCTTCGATTTCTTCGGCTACGCGCTCTGGCTCAGCCTGAGGCAAGTCAATTTTGTTCAGGATAGGCACAACTTCCATATCCATGTCGATAGCGGTGTAGCAGTTGGCTACGGTTTGCGCCTCAACACCCTGCCCGGCGTCGACCACCAACAGTGCACCTTCACACGCGGCCAGTGAACGCGATACTTCGTAGCTGAAGTCCACGTGTCCGGGAGTATCGATGAAGTTAAGCTGATAGGTTTCGCCGTCGCGAGCTTTGTAATCCAGTGTTACGCTTTGCGCTTTGATGGTAATTCCCCGCTCCCGTTCCAGATCCATTGAATCCAGTACCTGAGCGGCCATTTCACGATCCGACAAGCCACCACAGTGTTGAATAAGACGGTCTGACAACGTGGATTTTCCGTGGTCGATATGGGCAATTATCGAGAAGTTTCTGATGTGCTTATGTTGCATAATGCTTGGAAATTACCTGCAAAAAATTAATCTAATGTCTGTACCGGCGCTGGTTCAACGCGGGCTATAATGGGCTGAGCTTCGGTTGAAGTCAGGGTCACAGACACATATTCAAGGCTGCGGATTTTACCTATTTATTGAGCTAAAAGCGAATGTAGTCGGCAACAAAACCGGATATTCACCGTCTGACAGGGGTTTTCTACTCAGCCGGAGTGCTTACGTGGTTAATTTTACTCACGATCACCGGCTCGTAGCGCCCGTTTCGCCGACGTTGTAAACGATTCGATACCCATTGAAATGCGAGCCAGGTAAACCCGCCAGAGACCAGAAAGACCAGCAGTTCGTGGAGATCGGTCAGCTCGGTTAAGGTCAGCGCACTGCCAATTAATACCAGCAGTGGCACCACATACATCATCCAGGAAGCCGACAGCAAATGTGCCTCAGGAATGCCCAGCGTCACCTGGTCACCGGCTTTCAGCGGTAACGGCGACACCAGATCAAAGGTTTGCTGTTTGGGGGAGAAGGCTTTTGCCACTGCACTGGTACCGCAGTCATCGGCCGCTTGACAGCTGCCACACGCGGTTTTCACCGATGCGCTAACAGTCACTCTATCGCCGTTTACCGCAACGACAGTGGCCGTCTCGGTGATCACCCTTTGGCTCCTGATGCACTCAACGAATGCGCGATTTCATTGGCTGTCGCAGGCGGTATTTTACCAATAACCGTGATTTGCACCTGACCATTAGTCAGCGACAAAAACGTATTGGTGGAATTGCGTAGCAGAACATCCGAGTCCAACGAGTCCTGAGCGGGCTGTACGTAAACAGACACATCCACCAGCCCGTCACTGAACAGCTTGTACTCCACCACTTGTCCGGTCAGCGCCAGACGACGGGTCTCGCGCTTCACCTCTTGCATGCCCAGAGGGAGAAAACTGACATCCCACTCGTGCCGGCGTGACTGTGGCGTCATTGCCACCGCGGTTGGCAATGCATTGGGATTGATCTTGTTGAAATAGGTCGGAGGCGCTTCGGTCAAATTCACCCCGGTAACCTGAACCTGCTCCAGTAACGTGCCCTGTAAGTCCACCATGTTGAGCTTTAATAACATGCCGGTTTGCTCGTCCAGCCACAGCTGGTAATTGTAGCGATTGTTGTCGCGACTGACGATACGGATTTGCTGTGCTGCCCGGCCTGATACTCGCGTGCGGCCTACGGTGATAAACTGATAACCGTCGGTGAGCGCAAGCGGGTCGTACAGCAGGTCACTGGGTACCGGGCCGGCAATCGCAGTGGCGTAGATACTGTAGGGTTGCACATCGGGCTCGAACACGCTTACCACGTTGTTCAAGCGGATCATTTCCTGCCCTGGACCGTTTTGTAGATTTAACTGTTCGACTTCGGTGCCATCTTCCAGAATCGCATGTCGCCACAAATACGGAATGACTTCTTGTCCCGGACGGGTCACCACATAGGACACTTCGAAATTACCGGTACGATTAGCCTCTGCTAATCGCGTCAGCCACTGTTCAGGAGACAAAACGGCAGTCGACGTGTTTTGTGGCTCAACATATTGCTCGGGGGCTGGCGTAGCTTCCGCTGACTCAGAGGCTATTTGCTCAGGTGATTCAGCATCACTTTGTTGTGCAAACGACACTGCTGAAACCGCGCATGCACCGGTCAGAAACAACAAACGCACGGTTGAGACCGTGCGTTTGATTAAATAACTCTTTGAAAACATATAAAAACTTAAGGCTGATTAGGATTATCTTCTGCCGTCTTGCCGGATTGCTCTTCTGCGCGTTTTAGTTTTAATTGTTGTTCGTGATCAGCGAGCAGCGCGTTAATTTGACGGCGCTTTTCAAGCAACGCTTCCATATCGTTGTTACGAAGCGTTTGGCTTTGTTCCAAACTTACCGGGGCCAGGCCTGCTTGCGCTGTACCACCTGTCTGGAACGTCGTGAACGGCTCAGTCGGTGCTGGCTGGTTCATCTGCTGAACACCCAGGATAACCGCGGCTGCCACAGAAGCGGCCACTGCAAACTGGCCAGACTGGCGCATAAACGGCACAATTTTGTTCACACCTGGAATGGACTGCCATTTTGACTTAGGCGCCAAAACAGTGGCTTCATTTTCCAGCGCGGCGGCGACCTGAGCAGTAATGTCAAATTCTGGCATTACCGTCGCTTCTTTACGAAGACCACTGCGAATAACATGATAACTACGCCATTTGGCCTGTAGTTCACTATCGTTCTTCACACTGTCAATAAACTCAGCTTCGTTGAGTTCACCGTCCATAAAAGCCGATAATTTTTCGTGTTGCTGCGTCATAAAGTACGTTTTCCTGGTGCGACCTGGTTGCTATTCCCACAACCGGCTACCGTCTCAAATTCTACTGTACATCAAAAGTGGCGTATTGCCTACTTTCACGACTCCAGTAATGGTTGAATGACCTTATCAATCGCTTCCCTAGCTCTGAATATCCGGGAACGAACCGTTCCTACCGGACAAGCCATCACGTTTGCTATTTCTTCGTAACTCAATCCTTCGATTTCACGCAGGGTAATGGCCATACGCAAATCGTCGGGTAGCTTTTCCATGGCTCGAAACAATGTCGCTTCAAGCTCATCAGACAGTAATGACCGCTCGGGAGACGACTGCTCCTTCAACGCATCACTACCATCGTAGTAGTCAGCTTCTTCTGCATCAACATCATTAGCGGGCGGCTTACGGCCTTGTGCCACTAAGTAGTTCTTTGCACTGTTTACCGCTATGCGATACAACCAGGTGTAGAATGCGCTGTCGCCCCGAAAGTTGGGCAATGCCCGATAGGCTTTAATAAACGCATCCTGTGTGACATCCGCCACATCACCAGTGTTCTTTACATAGCGCGAAACCAAATGCATCACTTTGTGCTGATATCGCGTTACTAACAGATTGAACGCATTTTTATCGCCCTGCTGGACGCGCTCAACCAGTTGTTGATCTGTAATCTGCTCGCTCATTCGAGCTATTTCTCCTACCTACTAAACTCAAACAGCTCATGCAAGCAAATGAGTAGACTGCGGGGTTTGCAAAAAGTTCGCAAAGTTTGTGATCTTTTTTTCAATCGATGAATTATTCAGGACGTAATAGTTTGAAAATACGGTCGGTATCCGCGTTTTCCTTTTACGTTTGCCCCGACTTTTATTAGACTTGCCGAAAATCACGCATTGTGACCGTAACCGCACATGAATTCAAATCCATCTTCTCCACAATCGCCATTATCTTCACCCGACTCAGCACAGGTAGCACCGGGCTGTGAACACAGCTGCGATGTTTTGATTATCGGTTCGGGTGCCGCCGGCCTCAGTCTGGCGCTGTCTCTTGCTAATTATTGCAGAATCATTTTATTGAGTAAGAGTGACTGTAACGAAGGCTCAACCCGTTACGCCCAAGGCGGTATCGCAGCGGTGTTTGACGAGCGCGACTCGATAGAATCTCATGTGGAAGATACCCTGGAAGCAGGCGCACATTTATGTGACGAAGACGTAGTGCGCTTTACTGCGCAAAATGCAAAATCGGCCATGGAGTGGTTAATTGCTCACGGCGTTCCTTTTGATCAGGAAAAATCTGACGACGGTGAAAATCGCTATCATCTGACCCGGGAGGGCGGCCATAGCTTCCGCCGTATCCTGCACGCAGCTGACGCAACCGGTGAAGCGTTACAAATTACCTTGAACGAAGCCGTATCTCAGCATCCGAATATCCATATTTTCGAGCGCTACAACGCAATAGACCTGATTAAAAGCAAAGACAACCCAAACAGCTGTAAGGGCGCTTATGTATGGAATCGCCGCAGAGAGCAGGTTGAAGTAATTCGCAGCCGCTTTGTTACCCTGGCCACGGGTGGTGCAAGTAAGGTGTACCAGTATACCTCGAACCCTGACGTAGCCAGCGGTGATGGTATAGCCATGGCCTGGCGTGCAGGCTGTAGAGTGGCGAATATGGAATTTAATCAGTTTCATCCGACCTGCCTGTTCCACCCCCAGGCCAGAAACTTTCTGATCACAGAAGCACTGCGCGGTGAAGGAGCGAAATTAGTCCGTCCCGACGGCACCCCGTTTATGGAAAAATTCGATCCTCGCAAAGAGCTGGCACCGCGTGACATTGTTGCACGCGCCATCGACTATGAAATGAAGCGACTGGGTGCCGACTGTATGTACCTGGATATCAGCCATAAGCCAGCAGATTTCATTGTAAAACACTTCCCGAATATCTATCGGCGCTGTCGGGCGTTGGGCATTGATATTACCCGCGAACCCATTCCGGTTGTGCCGGCGGCTCACTACAGCTGTGGCGGGGTAATGACCGACCTGAATGCCAAAACCGATCTCGACAACGTGTACGCAATCGGCGAAGTGGCCTACACAGGCCTGCACGGTGCTAACCGCATGGCTTCTAACTCATTGCTGGAATGCGTGGTGTTTGCCCGTTCTGCGGCTGAACATATTCTGTCACGCCTCGACGAGCCAGGCAGCAATGAACCGATTGCACCATGGGACGAGAGCCAGGTAACTAACTCCGACGAAGAGGTTATTATTCAGCACAACTGGCATGAACTGCGTTTGTTTATGTGGGACTACGTTGGCATCGTGCGTACCAACAAGCGACTGGAACGTGCAATGCGCCGCATTAAATTGCTGGAGCAGGAAATCAGCGAGTATTACTCCAACTTCCGGGTAAGTAATAACCTGCTTGAGCTGCGTAATCTGGTTACCGTCGCAGAACTGATTGTGCGCTGCGCTATGCAACGTCAGGAAAGCCGTGGCCTGCATTACAACCTGGATTACCCTGATCGCGCGGAGTCAGCGACGCCGTCGGTATTAGTACCTCTGAAACGCCTGAGTAATCCGGAACCCGGAAACCTGACAGGCGGATTCGACCAATAACGACGCCCGCTTGTTAAGGCATTATTTACTATGGAACAGTCCGTTGTATTCTGGTTAGTCGCTATTGCAGGCGTGGTATTGACCGGTATCTCTAAATCCGGTTTTGCCGGGGGGATTGGTATAGCCACGGTGCCTATTTTGTCGCTGGTAATGTCACCAGTACAAGCTGCCGCCATCATGCTTCCCTTGCTGATCCTGATGGACGGCTTCAGCCTCAAAGCCTGGTGGGGACAACAGAGTAATCATTATTTAGGGTTACTCATTCCGCCTGCCATTGCAGGTATTGTTGCTGGCTACCTGCTATTCGAATACCTGAATGAAGAGATGCTCAAGCTCGTCCTTGGAGTGATGTCTCTGCTTTTCGCTCTGTGGGGCCTGGGCAATGGTATGCAGCGCGTTACGTTCGGCTCCAGACTAGCGGGTCGCCTATTTGGTGCCATTGCGGGATTAACCAGCTTTGTTGCCCACGCCGGTGGCCCACCGGTTAATATTTATCTCTTAGCCAAAAAACTACCCAAAGCACAGTTTCTGGCGACAGCGGTGATATTTTTCGCCGTTATTAATGTCGTTAAATTAGTGCCCTATGCCATGCTCAATCAATTTAACACCGATAACCTGCTAATAGCGGCATTGTTGATGCCATTTGGCTGGGTGGGAGTGCGTTTGGGACTGGTCATTCAACGTAAGCTGAATGATAAAGTTTTTTATCGCATTATTCTGGTATTGCTGTTGGCCATCGGCATCAAGCTGATTGCTGATGCCTTGGGTTACTGATTCATTTTGCTGCTAGCCAGCCGGGCTGCGCAGTGTGCCGCACATGTAGACTGTCGGTTCAGAAGCAGCCCCATCGCTGAGCACTGAAAAACAAGTATTTTCGCTCGTTAGCCCCACTACCGCTTTCGCTTTACCCGGTAAAAACAAGGGGCGTTTAAACTGGATGTCAATCTCCTGCCCGCTGAGTTGACGGGATGCCTGCAGATCGGAAATTACCCGTGCTGCCGTCCACATTCCGTGGGCTATGGCACGTTTAAAGCCAAATAACTTAGCGGTCACCTGACTAAGGTGAATAGGATTGTAGTCGCCGGACACCCGCGCATAATGGCGAATCAGGCCGCCACTGGCCTGTATGGGTGTCAGTTCGCTTGTGTCGTCCGGCAGCGTCATATCGCGCTCTTCCCAGGCTGGTAAGCCCGTTGCAGAGTGCCCAGTGCGCGCCAGGTACGTGCCCACAGCAGCATACACTGGCTTACCTCGCTGTGTCGCCGTCACGACTACCTCAAATGCGTATCCCCGGCGGTGCTGAAACACCTGGCCAAAACGCACGATCAGTTCACATGGAATGTCCGGTCGGCACTGCGTATAGTCGGTTACCCGGTTACTGATATGAACCAGCCCCAACATGGCAAAAGGGCTTTGCGGACTGCTGATCAGTTTTAGTTGTAACGGCAAAGACCGGACCTGCCAGTAAAGCGGATGCATGGTGTCATTCTGTTGCCAGCCTGCCAGTTCACAGTATTTCTTATAGCGACGGGTATTGGGTAACAGGTTTTCCCACAGCACAGGGGCGCGCTGCAATCCCTCAACATCAGCCGCCGAAAAAGGCCGGGCTTTTTTCATCGCAGCTTGTAAATAAAGTCCTAACATCTAATTCAGTCCTTGGCGATAAATCGCTCTGGCAACTCGACGATAATGCTGATCATCAACCTGATCGGGCCAAAGCCACAGAAAACGGGTGACGTGTGAGCACTGCCCTTTAAGCACAACAAACAGCGCGAAAGGCGTCAACCTGGATTGGTGAGAGACTGCCCAGCTTTCCTTCGGGGTTGTCGAAGCCACCGGTTGCTCTGAGTATTCGTGCCATTGCCCACTTTCACTCAGGGTAACACACATTGTGTTAGCAGGGTGGCGTTGTAACGGCCGGAAAATAGCTGCAACCACCAGCAGGCCCAGCCCCCAAAGCCAGACTGAATCAGTCCCCCCTACAATGAATGCCATCGCCACGCAAAACTGTACCCATGGCCAGGCGTGGCGATACCGGGAAGGCTTGATTAAAAAGCTATACTTTAACTCGGTTAACAATGGTGCTTACCATGTGTGCCAGCGCTGGATCATCGCACTGTTGATGGCCCATAAACCAGGCAAATAAATCCGGGTCGTCGCAGGTAAGTAAGCGTTCAAAGGTTTCCTGATCCTGGTCAGAGAGATCGTGAAAGGCTTCTTCCACAAAGGGCTGCAGCAGAACATCCAGCTCCAGCATGCCGCGACGGCATGCCCACTTTAAACGTGCATAGCGTTTTTCAGTAAACATAGTGCGTGTTAATTCCTGTCTTCGTTGAGGCGGCAAATATACCACGGTTGCGTGGGGGTTGATACTGAACGAAAGATACCGCAGATCAGTTCAGTGAATCCGCCGTTCCCTTCACCGTTTGTGATTCCTGTTAACGATGCCTTGAAGTTGAGGAATTCTCCCCCACTATATGAACTTATACGAGGACAAAAACAGAGTATTCATGCAAACGATCGACCGCCTGAGTGAACTTGAAAGCAGCTTTGCTATTCCCCACGACCGCAACGTATTACTGGTTAGTGGAGAAGATGCACGCACCTTTTTACACGGACAAATTACTGTTGATGTGACCCACTTGGAAAACGGTCAGGTTCGTCGCACCGGCCATTGCGATCCAAAAGGAAAAAGCTGGAGTGTGAACCTGATCACACCCGTTGATGACGCATTACTGATAACCGGGCACGCCGTGGGGGTGGAAGCCTCGCATGCCCAGTTTAAAAAATTTGGCGTGTTTTCCAAGATTACTTTGGAAGATGTGACAACAGCATTTGCTGCGTACTTTATTAAAGGAGCCGAAGCCGAGTCTGCTGTGGCTTCAGTGTTTGGCGAACTACCCGACACGACCATGTCTGCTATCAATACACAAGCAGGCCTTTGCATAAGACTGGATTTACCGGATGGCGGACTACTCGTTCTGTGTAAAACAGACCACCTTGAAAATTTGCAGCAGGCGCTGAGCGACCAGGGTATTACCCTCTATCCACCAGCAGTGTTTGAGGCTCTGCAAATTCAGGCGGGGCTCCCTGAAATCAGTCAGCCAGAACACATTGGGCAGTTTGTACCACAAATGATGAATTTACAGGCACTCAATGGCATCGACTTTAAAAAAGGGTGTTACATGGGTCAGGAAGTGGTCGCCCGCACCCGGTATCTGGGCCGAAATAAACGAGCCGCTTATGTATTTCGTGTCGACCAGGCCATTAGTGGTATAGAGCATATGCAGTTAGAGAAGCAACTCGGCGAACACTGGCGCGGTGGCGGCACCATTTTAAAAGCTGCGACGATAGGCCAGGAAAGTTGGATCCTCGCTGTATTGAGTAACGATACCACGGCCGAAGATACCTTTCGTCTGAATGAAAATCCCGACGCGCAGTTGATCCAATGCGACTTGCCGTATAGGCTTGAAGAATAGCGCACCATTTGGTGCTTCTACACCATCAATACAAGGTAACATTATGCAAATATCTGAAAACAGTGTGGTCGTGATGCATTACACTGTGAGCACGGAAGACGGCACAGAACTGGACACGTCTCGCAACGGCCAACCGCTTGCAGCGTTGTTGGGTAGCCGCTTTCTGATCAGCGGACTGGAAGAAGCCCTGCAAGGCAAGCAGGCTGGCGACAACTTCGCAGTCACCATTGGCCCGGAAAAAGCCTACGGTGAGCGACTGGACCAGTTAGTGCAGGATGTGCCCTTGTCGATGTTTAATGATTTGGAAGTTGAAGTAGGCATGTCTTTCCGTGCGACTACCGACCACGGCGAGCAGTCAGTTATTGTTATCGATAAAACCGACGACCAGGTGACTATCGACGGCAATCACCCGTTAGCGGGCATTACATTGTCATTTGAAGTTGATGTCATTGAAGTACGTGAGCCAACGGCTGACGAATTACAACACGGCCATGTTCATGGTCCGGGTGGCTGTGGCCACAACCACTAATTCGTTTTTTACAGACGTTAAAAAGGGGCTTTCAGCCCCTTTTTTAATGCGTATTTTCAGGTTAGACGATGCGATATTAAATCGCTTCGTCGTCCTGCTCAGAAGTACGGATACGAATGGCTTGTTCAACCGGATAAACAAAGATTTTGCCATCGCCGATTTTACCGGTTTTGGCGGACTTCAAGATAGCTTCAACGGCTACGTCTACCCGGTCATCGGTTAGGATCAGGTCAATTTTCACTTTCGGTAAAAAGTCTACCTGGTACTCAGCCCCGCGGTATAACTCAGTGTGGCCTTTTTGACGACCAAACCCTTTTACTTCCGTTACGGTCATACCAGCAATGCCTACGTCTGCCAGTGCTTCTCGTACATCATCGAGTTTGAACGGTTTTATTATTGCTTCTATCTTCTTCATGTTCGCTTACTCATCGTAAATAGTCGGAATGGGTACACGCTTGTGCTGTGTTCTTTGATAAATATACAACAATTTCTCGGAGACTTCCGGTGCAACATCTTTGCCTTCCAGAAAATCATCGATTTGATCGTATGTCAGACCAAGCGCTTGTTCATCCGCTTTCTGAGGAGACAAACTCTCCAGGTCTGCCGTAGGCGCTTTGTGAATGATCTTAGCCGGTGCGCCGAGGTGCTCAGCAACCTGTCTGACCTGACGTTTGCTCAAGCCAAATAGCGGTGCCAGATCGCAGGCTCCATCACCGTATTTAGTGTAAAAACCCGTGATATTTTCGGCTGAATGGTCGGTACCCAACACCAGTCCATCTACCATGCCGGCTATTTCGTACTGAATGACCATACGGGTGCGGGCTTTTACGTTCCCTTTCACAAAATCTTGTTTCGCTTCATCGGCAGGCAGCAGTCCGGCTGGCGCAAGCGCATCACACGTTTGTGCATGTATCGCATCAGCACCGGGCTGAACGTTTACCGCAACAGAATGCGTAGGCTTAATAAAATCAATCGATGCCTGCGCATCTTCCTCGTCGGCCTGCACCTGATAAGGCAGACGAACCGCGATAAACTGATACGCTTCGTGATGCTCCTGATTAAGTTCATCAACGGCCAGTTGAGCCAGTCTGCCCAGCGTACATGAATCTATGCCGCCACTTATGCCTAAAACCAGTGAATTCATACCAGATTGCAGTAAATGCTTTTTAATAAAGCCCACACGGCGGGTTACTTCATACTCGACATCGATAGCCGGGAGTACCTTCATTTCTTCAATAACGGCTTGTTTGTCCATGAGTCAGTCCAATTGCACTTTTTCAGATGTTTACAGTCTACGTTAAATGTAGGTCCTTTGTCAGCTTAGAAAATTCACCAAAGTCTATGAAATTTCACGTCTTAGTTGCTTGCAGCTATACGCAAAACATACCAAAGTGTCTATTATCATAAGCTTGACCCAGTTACATACGCTACACTACCGGTGAACAGATTATTTTTTTAGATTGAGTATGCGCCAGGCGGGATACACCTTACTAGAACTGATGGTTACAATTGCCGTGCTCAGCATTGTTATAGCGGTGGTTGTTCCTGGTGCCCGTGATTTAGTGAATCACACGCGACTTAGCAGCGAAATCAATGAATTGAGCAGCATGTCGAGACTGGCTCGCTTTAAAGCCATGGATGAACAATCCAACGTTATCGTATGCCCTACCAAAGACTTCAGCAGTTGTTCAACGAACTGGACCTACGGAAAAATGGCTTTTGTGGATATTAACGACGACGGCACACGCAATAGCAACGAAGCTATTCTGGCCTCGACCGAAATCATGAACGGCAGCCTGAAAATCTTCGCCCCCTCCCAGTCACTGGTTTTCGACAGACGCGGCGGTGCGAACGTAACCACCACCATTACACTTTGCGACACCACACTAAAAGCCTCTGCCGCGGTAGGACTCATCATTAACGGTTACGGCAAAATTGCCATTGCCGCCGACAGCGATGACGATGGCATTAAGGAAAATCACGCGGGCAATAAGTTGGCTTGTTCTTAAAGGGCATAGCGAGCAAAACACGCTTTAAGTTCAGTGCCATTTCTATTGTATTTATCCGATATTTCTCATACCAATTCGAGCTGAAGAATCCCAACGTTTCGGTTGAAGGCCTTATGAAACTCAAAACTATGAGTTTGTTCGCCTGCATTACGGCTTTTATTTGCTGCTGTGCATTAGACAACCTGAGCTATTTTTATTGCCTCGTATTATCGGTAATTCCGATCAATATACGATTTGGCGATAGTTCATTTGAATGTGACGTTACGAAATACCCAAAGCTACAATGGCTATGCAGTGTTGAGTTACCCTCCACTACTCTTTGCTAGCCTGTTAATCGCCTACCAGTGTTTTAGTGATTGACGAAAACCGATTAAGCATCCCGGCGTTTTGCATTTAAAAACAAATAGAGGTGGGAAGCCATTGCTCCGGTGCTGTAAGACAATAGCAACATACCTTTCACATTGTAGGACGTAAAAAGTAGCGACAAGCCAACGAAAAAAGAGAAGATAAATAACCACACCATGCCTTCGGTTTTGGCATCCTGATCGCCCAGTACAACCTCGACGAATGGGCAAAGTGCACCGCAAAGAAAACCAACAGTAAAGTCTGACTCCGGAAATAAAGGAGCTAAACCGAAGGCGAACAGCAGGGATATGAGCAGAGCAACCCGACTTCGAGCGTGGTTAATCCACATCCTGAACTATCAACACGACCAACAGTATTCACTGGCAGCCAGGCTGCCGTCGTTGTTTTTGTCCCAGGCTTTTCTGCCATCGCTGAAGATATATAAATTACCATCGCCGGCCTGTGCTGTGCCACTAACGGGAATCGCTCTCAATTCAAAGCTGTTGCCGTCTGTGCTGACACTGGAAATGGTTAGCGTGTATTTTTTATCTGAAGCGGACTCAGTTGACGGGGAATGTGTGGCATAAATTGCTGGCGCCCCGGTGTTTCCGCCGCCACTTGCCGCACCGTTGTAACTGAAAGTGGTCGCATAGTGGCGTTCCATTGCCGCGGCCAGACTCATTAGATCGGCTTTGGCGGTGCCGCGATTTGTGCTCACCATCATCGACTGATATGACGGATAGCCCACAGCGGCAATAATACCCACAATGACGACGGCAATCATTAACTCTATTAACGTAAACGCTGCTTGGCGTTGCATATTATTGCTCCACTTCTGTCGACCAGCTGCCTCGCATAACGCGCTGATATCGACCAAAAATATTCTGACTCAAACATTCAAATGCCGAGGTGCAGGCTTCTTCATTGCCCTGGTCATCAATAGGCACTACGGCTGAAACACACTCGGTACCCAAGCATATAGTGGGGTTAGACGCATCTTCAATCAATATTTTGGTATCCGGTGCGATGCCCGTTTGTGTGAGTGTAGCAAACCGATCGTCATTGGTGAGGTCGCCGTCTGCATTTAAGTCTCCGGCGGCGTTACCGTCCAACAAATTAACCAGATATGCGCGACTATTACCAGCCGGAGGCGCACAGGCACTGGTGCTGCTGGCGGCAGGCACGTACGTTGTGAAAAACACTTTGTAGTTCACGATAACCGGCGACGACAAGACCTTTTCACCGGCTGTTTGCAATTGCAGATACCAGCCTTGCTTAGAGGCATAATCACTAATGGCAACATTTCGAGTAGCATCGTCACTGTCTGTCAGAGCATGACTGGTTGCATCGAACAAGTCACTCTCGGTAATGGTACTAGGGAACGTAAATTCACCACTGGTGTCCGGCGTGAACACCCCGGTATCCTTGATCATATAGAATCGGTCATTCACCACTTGGTCCAGCGGATTTGCACGCCAGCCGCTGCCTACAACGACGGCGTAAAAGTTCTGGCTGCCCAGCGTGACTTCAGATACATCAACACCGTAGTAGAAGTGGCGGTTGTCGCCATTCGACGAAGCGGCAAGGTCTGCAATGCGCTGACCTTTAATGAAATCACTGCCTGACTTCCCGTTGTAGATATCAAATCGGAATATCTGGCCGCCCATGTCCGTTGCATACAGGTGATCTGCCAGACCGTCGTTGTCTCTGTCGATTGCCGCAACATGGCCCGGAATTGAATAGGTCATTTCTGATAAATTCAGGTCGGCACTCGCGTTGGAGGCTTGCCACAACAACGCGCCGGTATCGGCATTGAAGATCATCACGGCGTTTCCTACCGCATCGGGTGTCCGTGTAGGGTGGGTATCCTGCCCTTCATCATAACCACCACCCACAATCATCACGTTATACACGGTACCGCCCATGTTCATTTTCGTGATGATGGGGCGAGACCAGGTTTGCCCCAGTTTCTCAAGGCCTGCGCTGCCACCATCGATGGTAAACACCAGGCTCGGTGACGTTTTAGACGTGATATCAAATACGTAGTAATTACGTCCACCGCGACGCATTCCCACGTAAAGGTATTTTTTATTGTTGAATTCACGCAACACCATGTGGCCGTCCAGTCCGTAGATGTGCTGATAACTGGACGCATCCTGATAAAAGTCCTTGGCGTTGGCTAACATCTCCTTCGGGGCAACGGCAAAGTACTCGTAACCCGTATCAGCATCAAAAGCATGGAGGTAACCATGGTTAGTCGCAATGTAAATAACGGAGTCATTGGTTCCGTAGTTCACAATAACGGGCTGTGAGTGAATGGGATCGCCCATTTGCAGGCGCGCTTCAGTTAAATCGCCGTCACCATCGAAGTCGCGTAAATCAATGCCCCTGCTCCACTGTAGCAGTTGCGTACGTAAACCACTGGGATCGCTTTCCGCATCGGTATCCATATCGGCCGTTGAAATGTTTGAGTTGTTTTCGTGGACCTGATTGCTGCTCTGGATAATGGAACCCGGACCGTCAAAGAAATAAATATTGCGACTGCCGTACAGCAAGGAAGCAGCGCCACCTTCGCGGACATCCGCTCCGTCCAGCGTGGGTGACCAATAACTGTGTGAACTATCGGCAAAGAAGCCGGTATTTTCATCGATTGCGACCAGACCATTCTGGTCGAACACCTGATCACCGGAAATACGGTATTTTTTCAGGTTGCCTGGCCACAAAGTACCTTCGGCTGGCTTAAACAAAGCGTAGTACAGCTCGTCCTGGTGGGTCAGTCGGTTCAACTGGTTTACCGCCACACCAGGAGATACGAAGGTAGCATTAACGTCTTTCACAGAACGCAGGATTGTCTGAAATGCCGTTAACAGGTCAGCACTGTTGCTGGCAGTATAAAACCCACCACCGCTATTCAGTGCCAGTCTGTATAAGAAGTTATTCGCGGTATTGTTAGCGGCAAAACCAATGGTATGCGTAGTGACTTTGGCATTAATGGCTGAGCTTGCCGACTTACTGATATTTGATACCAGGTCCAATCCACAGAGTTCACCTGAACTGGCAGACTGGCAAGAGGTGCTTAGCAGGTTCTGAATCTTCGACGCACTGTGGTTGCTGTTTGCCTCACCGTCTGACAACAACACAATATGGTTGTTGGTTTGGCACTGTAAGTCCTGTACCGGGCTAATGTAAGTTGCAGGGCTGGGAATGTATTCCCCCACGCAATCACTGTCGCTCAGATTTTCCTCGCCACAACCATAGGGGCGAACGGCATCTGCGCCCGTATAAGAGTCTCTGTGGCTAACCCGGGTGTTTCTTCTTACTGTTGTTGACGTCGACGACTGCCCGCGGCTCAAGCCATAATCAACATTCAGTCCGCCGTAATACAGTGATGCCTCGTACAAGGTATCCACAATAGGCGTATAACCACTTGCCGCCAAATCATCGACTTTACTGATCAGCAAATCCCGCACAGTTAACGAACTGCCCGCCTGCGCGTTACCGCTGAACTGCACATACAAACGCGGCGCTGCAGATGGCTTACCCGTGTAGGAGTATGCACCTCTGACATTTGAAAAATTACTCAAAACAAATCCCAGTGCATTGCCGGCCTGCCAGCCACCTCGGCCCACAATACTGTTTATAATACTGCTGACATCAACAGTCTGATAAGAGCGGTTTTTACGAAAACTCGGCATCGACCAATTGACCCCCGCGGTTTTAGCCACGTTTTGCAGGTCGTAGCGGCCGTGGTTGCGGAAGTTGCTAATATCGTCGGCATCGATGCCCTGAATTAACATGGATGCGCCGCTGCCATAATCTGAGTCATACGCGGTAAATTCAATATAAGCTGATGATACGGTAGCGCCTTGAGGTATGTTGACTGACTCGAAACGCAAGCCAATGTAATTATTCGAGGAGCTACGAAAAGTGAGTTCGCGGCCTGTCGATTCGCGTCCCCGGGTATTTTCTTCTACATTATTGTACTGGTCAGAAATCTGATACTGCGCATCTTCCGCAATACACCCCGTAGCAGTAGTTTGATCGTATTCAATAATAAGCTGAGGAGAGTTACCCGTACCGTCATCGTAACCTATGACCTTGCGTGAACTGGCTGTGGTATTTCCCTGAGCATTCACCAGTAGCGTTAAGGCATTTCCTCCGCACCAGGTCGACAAGTCGATAATTTCCTGAATTACGGGTGTAATATCAGGCGTACTGACTTCTTCTCCGGATGCCGGAAAATCATTACCTGTGCTCCAGTCCACCGTGGCCGTTGTTTGCGTTTTCGATGTTATTGAGCCAGAGCCGGTAGTAAGCGCTGAAG